>JAGBGL010000082.1 GCA_017936025.1 Bacillota bacterium
CCCCCGATATCTACACCTTTTCTCAGTTTCGCAACTCTTGTCGCTGACATATTGCCTGCTACTCTCGCCCTGTAAGTCTTTGGAATTTCATGTTTCGGATGAGTCAGTCTGTACGCCAGATCTCCATCGTTTGTCATTATCAGCAGACCGGAAGTATTATAGTCCAGTCTTCCCACAGGGAACAGTCTCGCATTTACGTCTGCAACCAGTTCCGTAACTACGGGCCTGTTATATTCGTCCTGCATGGAAGTAATATATCCGAGAGGTTTATTGAGAAGAACGTATTCCAGCTTTTCCGCAGCCGCAACTCTTACTCCGTTCACCTCTACAACATCGCCTTCCTGGACGTCGTATCCCGGTTCACGGCATGATACGCCATTTACTTTTACATTACCGTTGAAAACCAGCTCATCAGCTTTACGTCTGCTGGCCATCCCGGAATGCGCTATATATTTGTTCAGTCTCATAACGAGTCTCCTTTTTTCAGCAAGGTAATTCAGGGCATAGCCCATGGATTGATTTTACCATATTTTGCGTGTTTTGTAAAAGTTTTTTATGGTATAATAACCTGTACATATACCATGTTACTATTACGGAGAATATACAGCTATGATAGACAAAAAACAGAAAAGCATACTTCTTCTGGCCGTCAGGGCCGGCGAACTGCTTATGAAAAACGGTGCCGAAACGTACCGTGTAGAAGACACAATCGAAAGAATATGCAAGGCGTGCAAAGTTCCTTATGTAGAAGTCTTTGCAACGCAGACCGGCATCTTTGTCACTATTGATTCCGGCAGGGAAGACAGTGATGTATTCACTTATGTAAGAAGGATCAGCGGCGGGAATTCCACAGATCTCAAAAAGGTTTCAGAGATAAACAAGTTTTCACGTGAATTCACAACTTCTGATATGTCTATTGAAGAAGGAAGCAGGCGTCTTGAGGAAATACACGGAATAAAACCGCTTTCCATCCCTCTTCAGCTGGCAGGCGCTGCCATGATTTCCGCATTCTTTTGCCTGCTGTTTGAAGGCGGGCTGATCGATGCATTATGTGCCGTACTCATCGGTGCAATCAGTTATGCAATATCGCTGCTTCTCGCAAAGCATGCCCTGAACTATTTTATGAAGGGATTTATATGCAGCGCCATCGCCTGCATTCTATCGCTTCTGGTATGTGCACCCTTCCATGGGCTGCAGTATCATTCCATGCTGATCGGCGTACTTATGATATATGTTCCGGGCGGCGCCATCACTCTGTGCATACGTGATTTTCTGGCCGGACATATGGTCTCCGGCCTTGCAAAGATGGCAGAAGTATTTATCATTGCTATCTCTCTTGCAACCGGAGCCGGTATTGTCCTCAGTATCTGGAATTCATTAGGAGGTGTGATATGAGCAATCTGTTTTTAGAGTTCATTTTCGCATTCCTGGGAACTTTTGGGTTTGCAATTATTTTCAACGTTCCGCTGCGCCAGATGCCTGTGGCATCTCTGGTCGGCGGCCTTGGCTGGGTCACTTATCATGTAGCAGTTGACCTTGGAACAACCGTTCCGATCGCATGCTTCCTCGGCGCATGCATGGTAGGCCTGACCAGTGATATAGCGTCCCGCATACGCAAAGAAGCTGCTACTATTTTTGTAATCCCCGGGGTACTGCCTCTGGTCCCGGGTGCAGGCACGTATTATACGATGCTGGCTATAGTAGAGGGCAACCTAGATAAAGCTGCAGCTACAGGAGTACAGACGCTTGCCATGGCAGGTTCCATCGCACTGGGACTTCTCGTCATCGGAACAGTCATTCAGATCCTGCGCAGCGCTACAGCAAATATCAGAAAAAAAACAGCATAAAAATAAGGCTCCGGAAATCCGGAGCCTTTCAGTTTTTGTAATTATTTGTTTCTCAAGCTGTATTTCTTGCCATTATCCCAGCTGAAGAAGAAGTATTCTTCGAATTCATCGCCGTCCTCTTCAATGGTGTGCTGCAGATTTCCGACATCTTTCTTATACATGAACGGATCCTCTTCACTCTGACCTTTTACCCAGAGAGTATCATCATTCAAATATTCCGCCACATCTGCCACTGTGATCACATCAGTAAAATATCCGACTATTTTCACAAGCACAGGAAGATGCTGCTGCAGACCCTCAGTATTATCATCCGGAGCAGCTATATGTCTTTCCATCTCAAACTCACAGCCGATATAATCGTAAGTGCTTTCCTCGTTTATTGTTACACGGATTTCCAGGTCAGCATCACCGTCAGACAAAACGTAACACAGAGCAGAACCCTTAGGCAGAACTATCTGCTGATCATATTCATATCCATATTCTTCGCATGCCGCTGCGATCATTTCAGTGTAGGCAGCTTCCTCATCCTTCTTGATGTCTTTCTGTCCGCCCATGCAGCCTGTCGCCAGAACGTAGATCACAAGGACTAAGCTTATTAAAACTGTTTTTCTGAACATTGATAAGGCCTCTCTTTAATATCTGTTTCTTTTCTTATCTTTATGGATAAACAGGAGTTTGACCCCCACAAGACCCAGCGCAAGAATCCCTGCAACGATCCAGCCTGCAGCTGCAGCATTTTCTGTAAAATACATATCAAACATTAACATTACCTCTTCTGTAGTATTATTTAAGGTTTTCCAGCTTGTCACCCAGCAGATCCATCCAATCGCCTTCAAACAGCTCGATCATTCCTTTGTCACATGCCGCCGCCAGTTTAGGATCGATAGGCAGTCTCGCCATCACATCCAGCGCATGCTGTGCTGCAACTTCATCAATGTGGCTGTCGCCAAAGATAGGATACTGTTTGCCGCAGTCAGGGCACTGGAAGTACGCCATATTTTCAACAAGGCCAACGATTGGTACATTCATCATTTCTGCCATCTTGACAGCTTTTGTTACGATCATGGAAACCAGTTCCTGCGGAGAAGCAACGATCACAATGCCGTCTATAGGCAGTGACTGGAATACTGTCAGAGGTACATCCCCTGTCCCCGGAGGCATATCTACAAACATGTAGTCAACATCGCCCCATGCAACATCTGTCCAGAACTGTTCAACTGTTCCTGCGATTACAGGTCCTCTCCATACAACAGGATCTGTATCATCTTCCAGGATCAGGTTTACAGACATTGTCTTGATTCCTGTTTTTGTTTCTACAGGCAGAATAGCAAGCCCGTTTGACATTGCTTTTTCATTAAGTTTAAACGCTTTTGGAATGGATGGGCCTGTAATATCAGCATCCAGGATCGCCGTTTTATATCCGCGTCTCTGCATTGTTACCGCCAGCAGTGAAGTCACCAGAGATTTACCTACTCCGCCTTTACCGCTGACAACACCGATAACTTTTTTAATATTGCTAAACTGGTTAGCAGGCTTCAGAAAGTCTTCAGGCTGCATTGGTGCACTGCCGCAGCTTCCGCAGCTGTCAGCCTGGCCGCATCCTTCACAGCTTCCACTGCATCCTTCCGGTACACAACCAGCATCATTATACATTTTTTCGTCCATTTTTGTTACCCTCTTTCTTTTTTCGACATATATATAGTTATTATAGCTGGTTTATTTCACATGGTCAACCTGCCATGTCAGATTGCATTTTCGTAAATCCCTGTAAGACCAAGAACATCTATCCGTTCCTGTATCACACTCACATCCGTAGAGTACAGCCCCTTTTCTTTCATCCTGGCGAAAAATTCATCGCCGGCAAAAGTGTACCTGTTGCGCAGTCCGCTTTCTGTTACGAGTCTTTCCCCCGCATAAGCGATCAGATCGCCTATTGCCGTTTCACGCGGAAGTATCAGTGGTTCTTTTCCGGCAGCACATCTTACCGCATTATGTCCTGCAAGACTGCCCGTGGAAACAGCTTCTGTATGGCCCACAAACAGCCCCGCTTTTTCTCCTCCGCAGAACAGATTATCAATTCCGCAGACTTTCATCGAATCATCCCTTTCTGCAACAGACATATATCTTATGGAATTTCCTTTTCCTCCTGCATACGGATCGGCGTATCTCGCATTCTCAAATCCCGGTACCGTCCTCAGATGTTCCAGCGGGAAGTACGGGCTCATGATTTTAGCATTTCCTGTATCGAGCAGCACTATATTCTCCGCATATTCGTCCAGCGCATACTGCTGGCATACTTTCTGTTCCAGCTTTTCTCTCACTATTTTTTCTTTCGGAAGCGGCACTACAGCAACGCCTTCCTCCTTTAATAACCTCTGCAGTTCATATGAGAGTGAACCGATTTCTATTTTTCCCGACCCGCTGAAAGCTCCCGGCTGACCATTTTTGCGCCGACCTGTGATATCCGGTATCCCGGCCTTCTGACTGATGCTTACCCTTGGCCCGAAGGCGGGACATCTCAGCACGCACATACTGCATCCATTACCGTATTCAGCGCAGTTTCCCATCGGTCCGGCAGAGCCGGTCGCTTCCACAAACACATCGCCGCGGATCCATTCTCCGTTTGCGGCAACTATCGCATCCAGCCTGCTGCCATCCATCTCCACGTTTATTATTCGTGTCCGCATTTTCACCTCTATGTCCATCCTCTTCAGGAATCTTGCAACTTCGGGTTCCAGCTTTATGATATCGAAAAAGCTCGCATGTCTGTGTCCCGGGAAGTCAACATTTTTATGTAGTGCACACTTGTCAGTCATCTCGAAGAGTTCCCCTGCGCCCATTGCAATATTTTCCTCTGCGGCCGTATATCTTCCGTTATTGCGCATGATCCCGCCCACATTGCCTAATCCCAGCAGCAGGTCTGTTTTTTCTATCAGAATAACTTCCGAACCAGCTTTTCTTGCCGTTATCGCCGCGGCGCATCCTGCAAATCCGCCGCCTATTATTACTGTCTTATACACGATCAATACCCCCAATCCATTCATTATATGAACAAACCGGGGGATTGATTATTACGCTGTAAATTTTTTTGTCATACTATTTCCGGAGCTCCTCAATATGATCCGGAAGACGAAGGCACACTCACTCGCCCCTGCCCGAAAACACACGTGATCCCAGCACAGCCGCAATCATTGTCATCACAGCGATCGATCCGGCAACTATCGCCAGCAGAAGTCTCTGCGGCAGCTCATCACCTGTCTGCGGTGTGTCCTCCGGAGGAGCCGGTTCTTCCGGAACAGGTTTTTCCTCGTGTTCAAATACCGCTTCACCGGCCGCGATACTGATTTCATAAGTTTCAGGATCCAACAGATAGCCGATAGGCGATTTCAGTTCCTGCAGTATGTAACTGCCATATGGAAGCAGAATTTCTGCCAGACCTTCTTCATCTGTTATGATTTCTTCCACCAGTTCCCCATCTTCATTATAAATGCCGTAAACTGCATCTTTCAGAGAATATTTATCGCTGCTTTCTGTAATTTCCGGTGCAGCTGAAATTTTCTTCAGCCTGAGCTTACCGATATTTTCCCATATGATCTTAAAAGACACCTCATCCGGTTCACCATCTCCGGCATACATAATATCCTGCTTTCCAGATACCTGTATCATATATGGCTGAAAGTCCTGCAGACAGCCCTGCAGCAATCCTGACTCATAAGTCCCTGTCTTGGAAGCCCCTGCAGTAAAGAAAAACTCGTCTCCTCCATGCACTTCAACAGATCCTTCCCCATGTTCACTACGCACATCACCGGACAGTTTTATCATCACTGCGTCTTCGGGAACTGTAACAACTACATAGTTATCTTTATTCCCTTTCAGTTTCATGACTGCTGTTTCCTGCTGCTGATCATCTTTATTCCACTCTGCCTCAGCTACTGTAACGTCCAGTTCCAGCGAAGCATCCTCCGGAACATCGGGCCATTTTTCTTTCAGATTTTTTACCATTCCAATGATCAGTTGTTTCGTATCCCCACTGATCCCCCTGAAAGCATCAGATGCCGCATCTTCATTGTCATACAGATAACTGAGCATAATATGCGACAGTATGTAAGCCCCATCCGTTCCTTCATAGCAGGAAGCCATACTGCACTTTTCCAGATAAGGTTTTGTGACAGTTTCATACCCCGGGTAACCATACGAATAGTAAATAGCCTTTTCCATCAGTCCATCATCAAACAGTACTGCCGGCTGCTCCCCTTTTTCAGGCGGATATTCTTTAGGCTCTATACAATATGCAATTTTTGTCTTGCCGTCATATTCCACTGTGAAAAATCTTGTAAACCAGTTTTCGTGTCGTAGCTTCTCCGAATATGACAATTTTACCCGATCTTCCGAACCGCCACTGCCGTCTGCCGCCAGATCGGCAAACAGCACTGCACCCCGGTTTTCTTCAAGGCTTTCAATCGTCTCTTCTGCAACACTATCCTCTCCGTCAAGCACAACCGGCGACTCCGAAAGACCTGCGGGCAAGGCCGCATCCGCATCAGTACCGGCCATAACTCCTGACGGGAACAGGATCCCTGATGCCACAACAAATGCAAGAACTGTAAACAAACCCCTTTTAATTCTTTTATTCAACTTTTTTCCTCCTGTTTTGCTACATATCCTGAAGAAGCCCGGCGCCGGAACCTCCTTTCTGTAAAATTTTACCATTTGCATGTGGGTACATCAATGTCGAGTTTTGTCGAAACTTCTTAAGATTTTATTGCTTCCGCATTCCGCAAAAAATAAAAAAGACACGGAACTCTAGTTTCCATGTCTTTTGAGTCTCAGTATTATCAGCTTCTGTTCTGCTGTGCAACGACCTGTTCAGCGCCGTACATTTTACGGAGCACAGGCTTTTCAATTTTTCCTGTTGCATTTCTCGGAACATCGGCGAAAATGATCTGTTTAGGTCTCTTATATCTCGGAAGTTCTTTGCAGAATTCGTTGATTTCTTCCTCTGTACACTCCATTCCTTCCTTAACTGAAATGATAGCTGCAGAGATTTCGCCCAGACGGGGTTCAGGGAGTCCGATAACGGCAACATCCTTAACCTTGTCAAATGCACTGAGGAAGTTTTCTATTTCAACAGGGTAAATATTCTCACCGCCGGAAATAATAACGTCTTTCTTTCTGTCTACCAGGAAAATAAAGCCATCTTCATCCTGCATCGCCATATCTCCCGTATAGAGCCATCCGTCTTTGAGAGCAGCCGCTGTTGCTTCAGGATCATTGTAGTAACAAGTCATTACTCCAGGGCCTTTTACGCATAATTCACCGACATCTCCCTGTGCAACTTCTTCTCCGTTTTCATCAACGATTTTAGCCTGCCATCTATATCCCGGAATGCCGATAGCTCCCACCTTATGAATGTTTTCCATACCAAGGTGCACACATCCCGGACCTGTCGATTCAGACAGACCGTAGTTCGTATCATATTTATGAGTAGGGAAATATTCCATCCATCTCTGGATCAGAGACTGAGGGACCGGCTGTGCACCGATATGCATCAGCTTCCACTGATCCAGATGGTAATTTTCAAGATCCAGATCACCTCTGTCAAGTGCATCCAGGATGTCCTGCGCCCAAGGAACCAGCAGCCACACCAGTGTGCATCTTTCTTTCGAAACAGCCTCCAGAATGATTTCAGGTGTCGTTCCTTTCAGAAGGACAGCTCCGCTGCCTGCACACAGACTTCCCATCCAGTGGAACTTTGCACCTGTGTGATATAACGGCGGGATACAGAGGAATTTATCATCTCTGCCTATTTCATGATGCTTCTGTTCCATCTGCGCAGCCTGCATCAGAGATTCATGATTATGTAATATTGCCTTAGGGAAGCCCGTTGTACCGGAGGAGAAGTAAATAGCTGCATCGTCTTCCTCTTCCAGTCTTACCAGCGGTGCATGGCTTGAACAGTCAGCGACCAGTTCCCTGTAGCTTTCTGCAAATGTCGGACATCCGTCACCTACATAAATCAGCAGACGTCCTTTGCTGAGATCTTCTTCCAGAGATTCGATACGGCCGATAAATTCAGGGCCGAAGAAAATCATATGTACTTCCGCCAGATCTGCACAGTATTTTATTTCCTCTGCAGAGAAACGGAAATTGAAAGGAACTGCAATAGCTCCTGTTTTTAATATCCCGAAATAAATAGGCAGCCATTCCAGACAGTTGAACATCAGAATAGCAACACGGTCACCTTTCTGGATGCCGCGGGAAAGCAGCATATTCGCAACTCTGTTAGCCTTTTCATCAAAAATGCTCCATGTAATTTCTCTTCTGTAAGGAGCCGCAGATGTCTGCTGTACCAGATCGTATTCTTTCCAGGTAGTTCTTCTGGTTTCTTTCATCGTCGGATTCAATTCTACGAGAGCAACTTCATCTCCGTAAAGTTTACAGTTTCTTTCAAGCAAGTCTGTTACAGGCATCTTTTATATCATCCTTTCATCCAAAATGCGACAGCATTTATATTTATACACTATTCATACATATTATCACAGCAACTGCATAAAGTCAACGGAAGCCCATCTTTATCTCAAAGCGTCACGTGTTAAAAGAAATACTCGAAAATTTCTTTTTTACGCGTGTCATTCACTGTTACACGCACAGTCGTTGTCGGCATATATATCCCGTCTGTCACTTCCCCTTCGCCGATATATATGCGGTTACCGCTTCCCAGTGCTCCGCTGCATCCGCCGCTGTCGCTCTGTGAGAGTGTCACTTCCAGTATTTCTGATAGTCTGGCCTGTGACATTTCGGATTCCATGTTATAGAAAAGATCCGCGAGAGTTCCTGTCATTTCAATACATCCCGCATCTGATTCGCCATAGTTTTCAGGATTATCGAACAGTCCTGCAGGGAACGTCAGCCTCAGATTAAGCGCAGACAGACTGCAGTAAGCGTAGCCCCAGTCGCCCTCTGACAGGCTTCCAAATTCAGGTGCAGAAAGAGCTCCGTATGCAGACGAAATTTCTTTGCCTGTATGTCCTACGATATCAGGATATTTGCCCCATGTATCCATCTTATGCTTTATTCCGGCAGTTTTTTCATATGTAAAGTTCTGCCCGCCGGAAGTCCACTCAAGACGCAGCAGATGCTGTCCGTCATACAGGTCTTTCCCATCAATTATTCCGTCTGACATTGCATATTCAAGCGTATCAATATACACTTTATATTCAGTCAATGTTTCCACACTTCCATCATCATAAGTCGCTGTAAGAGGATCCAGGACAAGCTCATTATCCTCCATCTTGTACTCATCTTTCAAGTCGACAGAAACAACTTTCAGTACGACCGGATCAGGCTCACTGTCCTGCTGGTTCTGCCACATAGTTACGCCCACGACAGCTGCTCCCGCCAAAACAAGAACCGTTATCAGTCCAATAAGCAGGGCTTTTCTCCTTGTATAAAAAATCCTGACGATTTTGCGTTCCAGTTCTGAAGTCTCTTTCAGTTCTTCTTCTACCGGACTGCCGCATTTTTTGCAGAATTTCGCATTATCATTTATCTCACAGCCACATTTGTTACAATACATCTGTATCCTCCAATAATAATATATAGCCTATTTTATCTTAACTTTCACGGGCGTTCAATCAGTTTTTTCAGGCACGTTACATGTAAAAGAGCTTCCGCTTTCTTGTTGCGGAAGCCCTCATATTTTTATTTTTTTCTGCATTTACACATCCTGTGTTCTTCTCCGTCTTCTCCTGTACAGACACATGCCCCGCAGATCCCTTCTCCGCAGCACATGGTAAAATTATTGCTGTAAACGGCCTTTTCCGGAGGAAGCATAATATTCTGCTGATAGAAATCCGATGCGCATATTACAATAACTTCATAATCCGAAGTAGCCCCCATCATATCGCCTATCTGCAATTTATCATATCTCAGCTTTTTAAGGCAGCATCCGTCGAGACAGTCTTCGACAAAAAAGCGGTTGACCTTATCTATATCAGCCACGATCTCTATTTCGTCCCGTCTTCCCGCCCAGCGGCAGTAATTTGAAACCGGAGCGATCCCGACGCCTTTAGCCAGACACAGAACTGATTTTCTTCCGCCTGAAATCAGCTTATCCACTCCCAAAAGTCCATTGCTGTATATTCCCCGCAGCAGTATATTCCGATCTGCTTCCAGCAGCTTCCGCGACTTTGGGCCACAGTCTTTCACTGCCAATTCTATCACGCTGTTCTCGTAATCTGCCCTCATTACGGATACCGGCATATCAAAGTATTCCGGATCTTCTTCAGCCCTTACAAAAACGCACGAACCCGGCATCGATGCTTTTTCCGCAAATCCGCGCGGAACTTCCAGACGCATCACTGCCAGGTCTTCCTCGTACCATATTTTCTTCTGTATACTGCACAGCCTGCTCTTTCTCTGAATTTCAGCTGCCGCTCCATTTTGTAAAAATTCGTTATATATACATATCCCCTGCCAGCTGCAGTCATTGCAGCTTTTGCCTGCAAACCTGCTGCACACCGGACATCTGCCGCATGATACCAGTACACAGGGGCAGTTTACTGAACCTGCATCGGCACAGGACCGGATTCCATCTAACATGGTCTGCCCTCCTATCCTAATAACTCTTTTTTACAGTATATTCAGGAAGAGCTCTTTCCGACCCATTTTTCTCTTTTATATCTGACTGTAAAACACACTGCCCTGAACAGCCAGTCAATAGTCATTGCGACCCATACTCCAAACAGACCCATGCCGAATGTCCTGCCCAGGATATAACTGAACACCACTCTGAACAGCCACATCGAAAGTATGGAAATCACCATAGTAGGTGCAACATCATTTGAAGATCTCAGTACATAAGGCATTGTAAATGACGGTGCCCATATGAACATCGCACACACGCCATGATAGATCAGGATCTTTCTTGCAAGGAGAGTTGCTTCCGCAGACAGACCATAAACATCAAGAATCAGCGGCAGCAGCAGCAGTATTATTCCGCTGCATGCGATCAGCATCACATACGTGATCTTCATCAGTTTTTTGGTATAATATCTTACCTGATCAAAGTCGCTTGCGCCGATACACTGCGAAATAACTGTAACTGTCGCCAGATTCATTGCCATTCCCGGCATCACAGCTACCATCGCAACCGAGTTTCCTATCGCATTTGCCGCTATAGAAGCCGTCCCGAAGCTGGAAACCAGGCTCAGCACAAGAATCTTACCGAGCTGAAACATACTGTTTTCAAGCCCGTTAGGTATTCCGATGTTCAGTATCCTTTTAAGGAGAACTTTATTGAATTTCATAGTATACGGCTTCTGGAAATGTATCAGAAGTTCTTTATCGGTAAGCTTCTTAAGGATCATGATCGCTGCAATTATTCTCGCAGCGAGAATAGGGATACCTGCACCTTCGATGCCGAAATTAAGTCCATATATCAGAACTGCTATCCCTGCGATATTTATGCCGTTCATAAGCAGTGACATCTTCATCGAAATCTTAGAGTTCCCCATTACCCTGAACAGCGCCGCTCCTCCATTATATAAGGCTATGAACGGTATGGACGCATTCACTATCATGAGAAACAGTTTACTGTTTCTTCTTACTTCTTCAGTTATATCTCCGAATACTACGTCAAGTATAAATCCGTTGAACACATAACAGAGAACCATTATCAGAACAGACAGCATCCCTACGAACAGGATCATCTGCCATGCTGCGCGGCATCCGTCTTCCGGCTTTCTCATCCCTATGAACTGCCCCGCAACTACTGCTCCGCCCGTTGCCAGTGCAGAGAACATACTTATAAATAAAATGAATACAGAATCCACCAGCGAGACTGCCGATACTGCTGCTTCGCCAACACTCGCAACCATGATCGATGAGATCATACCCACAGAAAACTGCAGGAACTGTTCTATGACCAGCGGTACGATAAGTTTCCTCAAGTCGCTATTGGTAAACCGATATTCCACTCAAATTCATCTCCCAACTTATTCTTCCGGTAATTCAATCGTTATCTGCTGTAAATCAAGGCTGTCTTCCGGTCCCTCAGGAACTGTCAGGCTATCAAGATTGCCGATATCCGGCAGGTCTTTCAGATTTTCGAATCCGAAATATTTCAGGAACACATCTGTTGTCCCATATAAAATAGGACGGCCGATAGCTGTAGATCTTCCGACTTCTGCAACCAGTTCTTTTTTCTGCAGGCCTTCGATAACGCGGTCGCATTTGATCCCGCGCACTGCTTCGATTTCCCCTTTAGTTACAGGCTGCTTATATGCAACAATAGCCAGCACCTCCAGCGCAGACTGTGACAGTCTCTTATGTTTTACAGGTGTACACAGTCGTTCGATGTACTCAATATTTTCTTCCGCTGTTACAAACTGAAAGCTCTTATTGATTTCACGGATGCGGATACCTCTTCCCTCCTGTTCATATTCAGCCTGAAGTTCTTTAAAGTATTCGTATGCATCTTTCCAGTTTATGTTGAAAATTTCAGCTGCTTCCTTAACATCCAGAGGCTGTCCCCAAACGAACATCATAGATTCGAAAGCCGCTTTTATCGTTTTCTTACTTGTCATTTGCTTCCCCTTTCATCAGATCCGTCGCTCCGATAGTGATTTCACCGTACAGATAACTCTGTTCTGCCCATAGATAATGCTCTTTCATAAGTTCGAGTACAGATGAGAATGTCAGTGCTACATCATATTTATCATCTCTGTGCTGGATCAGTTCTCTGAAATCCGCAGTCTTATCAGGCTCCATCCTGAAGAATTGACTGATATCAGCCATTCTGGCTTCGGCAGTTACTCTCTGTTTTTCAGTACGCACATGGTGCTTTCTGATTTCTTCCACCTTTTTCTTTTTGTGGAGGAACTGCTCGAAAGCTGCGACGAACTGCTTGAGATCAAGCGTCAGATACTCATCGGCTTCGCCTGTATATTCCGCAAGATCTTCCTGCGGTTTCTCCAGAATTCTGAGCCCGGCCTCTTCACGCTGCTGCAGCATTTCTGCCATGGCTTTGAACTGCTTGTACTCCAGCAGCTTTTCCACCAGTTCGCTTCTTGGATCTTCTGAAACGACCCCGTCTTCATCCGGGGAAACTCTCGGCAGAAGCATCTTGGATTTTATTTCTATAAGAGCTGCAGCCAGAACCATAAATTCTGCTGCCACGGGAACTTCCAGCTTTTTCATTTCATCCATGTATTCCAGATACTGCCTCGTTATTTCCGAGATCTTTATATCATAAATACTCATCTCGGCGTTCTCGATCAGATATACAAGCAGGTCAAAAGGCCCCTCAAATTGATTCAGTTTTACTTTATAACCCATAGCTAATTATCCTTTCTATCATTTGCCGAGAGCTGGCATATGCAGACACCTGCAATAATAAGCGCTGCAGTCAGCAGCTTCACAGGCTCCAGGGTTTCTCCCAGAATCAGTACTGCCAGGATCATCGAAAATACAGGCACCAGATTTATAAATATGGAAGTTCTCGAAGGCCCTATTTTCTTTATTGCCACCTGCTGCATCATATAGCCTATTACCGATGCAAACACACTCATATATAATACCGAAATCCACGCAGAAGCAGGGATGTTTCCGATAAAAGTCCATGGTTTTTCCGCAAGCACCAGCGGAGAAACAAATACCATACATGATACGAAACTGTAATATGTAAGCCAGAACGCAGGAATCCCTGCCCCTTTCATCTTGCTGAACACTCCGTAGACCGCCCAGCACAGCATCGCGCCAACCATCACAATGTCCCCTTTATTAAATGTCAGTTCCGTCAGAACGCCAACATCCGCTCCGGTGATCGTCAGAACAACTCCTACAAAAGACATGATTATTCCGAAAATCTGAATCTTTGAAAATCTGCTTTTAAGCAGAATACCCGCGAAAATTGTAGTCATTATAGGGTTCATCGCATTTATCATCGAAGAGTTTATTGCCGTTGTATATTTCAGGGAAGTGAAAAACAGCAGATGATATCCGAGCATACCGACGATTCCCGTAAAAATGAAAAACGGTATGTGCTTCTTTTCCAGTCTGAACAGTTCCCCGTTCTCATCTCTTCCAAACCCTCCCACTTTAAACAGCAGGGTCATAATAACAACTGCAAAGAAAAACCTCAGGAATGTCAGCGTTGCCACAGGTATATAAGGGACTGTAAATTTCCCTGCGATGAACGCTCCCGCCCAGAAAAGTGCTGCCAGGACCATCAGTCCGTAAACTGTACTATTTTTCATCCTTCTCAAACACCTTTCTCAAATTTTCATCATACGGCGGATACACTATTCCTTTTTCTGTAATAACCGCTGTAATATATTTGTGATCTGTCACGTCAAACGCCGGGTTATAAGTCTTTACGCCTTCCGGTGCCATCGGCTGTTCATACCACATTTTATATATTTCCTCACCATCACGCTCTTCAATAACTATATCTTTCCCTGTAAGCGTGTTTAAATCTATAGTAGAAGTCGGAACATACGTGTAGAATGGAATACCATACTCTTTTGCAAGTATCGCAACTCCGGAAGTTCCGATCTTATTTGCTCCATCTCCGTTTGCTGCCATTCTGTCGCAGCCTACAACAACCGCCTGGACCCTGCCCTGCTTCATTACGGCAGAAGCCATATTGTCGCATATCAGTGTGACGTCCACACCCGACTTGGAAAGTTCCCAGGAAGTAAGTCTCGCGCCCTGAAGCAGCGGTCTTGTTTCATCTGCAAACACTTTAAAATCATAGCCTCTTTCCTGTCCCAGATGAATAGGCGCAAGGCATGTCCCATACATTGCAGTGGCCAACGTTCCGGCATTGCAGTGTGTGAGTATTCCCATTCCCGGCTCCAGAAGCGACAGTCCATATTCGCCCATTGCTTCGCATGCTGCAATGTCTTCTGCGCGGATAAGATGCGCTTCTTTCAGAAGTTCGTTCGTTATATAATCCTGCTTCTCCTGCCATGGAAGTTCTTCCGGAGAAACTGATTCTAACGGCTCACTTCCGGATCCATTCAGCATCATTTTCTGAACGATACAGATCCCATTATCAACAGAAGCCTTCAGCGCATACATTTTCTTTTCCATTCTGTCAAGCGCCCAGAACAGGTTCACCGCTGTCGGTCTTGAAGATGCCAGATATTCTTTTATATCATGATATTTCTGCTCAAAATCTTCAAATGATGCACACTGAAGATCTCTGACAGAAATATACATACCGTATGCCGCGGCAACGCCAATTGCAGGCGCGCCCCTTACTTTAAGTTTTTTTATAGCATCCCAGACATCTTCTTTGGTTTCCAGCTGCAGATAAACCTCCACACCCGGAAGCTGCGTCTGATCTATAATGTTAAGTTTGTCATTTTCGAACCATACCGGTGAAATCATATAACACACTCCTTAAAAAAGTCTTACAGATTATTTTATCATATTTCAGTCCAAAAAGCTAAAAAAAGAGAACCGCTATTGCGGTTCTCTTATGTATTTGCTTTTAAAAAGTATTCGACTTATAAGTTAGATCTTACAGGTTGAAAGCTTCTTTAGTTGCAGCCAGAGCTTCGTCCAGAACAGCCAGTACTCTGTCGATGGATTCGTAAGTCTGAGTTGCAGGTGGTTCGATTCTTACTGTCTTAGCGTTAACTAATGTACCAGCTACCATAACTTTTCTGTCGAACATTTCTTTAGTTACGTTGTAACCAACTTCTGCTTCTGGGAATTCCATGCAGATCAGCATGCCAGCGCCTCTGAATGTTTTCAGAACTGTAGGATATTTTTCCTGTAATTTAGCCAGTCCAGCCAGGTAGTAGTCACCTTTTTCTTTCATCTGTCCAGGAATGTCGTTTTCGATCATGTATTTGATTGTAGCGATCATTGCGGAGCAAGCCAGAGGGTTACCACCGAATGTTGGGGAACCTAAGATCCATGGGTTGGAGAACATTTTGCCTTCTTCTCCAGTACCGATACCGGATTTTTCATAAGTCCAAGGTCTTGCAACGATACCTGTGATAGGAACTACACCACCGGAAGTAGCTTTACCGAATGTCATGATGTCTGGAGTAACATCGTCGTGGTTAACTCTGAACCAAGTACCAGTTCTACCGAAACCAGTCTGGATTTCGTCAGCGATCAGGCAGCAGCCATATTCGTCAGCGATAGCTCTCAGTTCTTTCATGTATCCATCTGGTGGAATGATAACTCCGCCTTCACCCTGGATTGGTTCTACGATGATACCAGCAACTTTTTCGCCAACTGCTGTTAAGTTCTTAACTGCAGCTCTTGTAGCTTCTGCGTTACCGTATTCAACGTGCTGAACCTGCTGGATCATTGGGATGTAGTCTTCTCTGTAAGCAGCTTTACCACCCATGGAGATAGCGCCCATGGATTTGCCGTGGAATGCGTTTACTGTGGAGATGAACCATTTTCCGCCTGTAGCCAGTCTAGCCAGTTTCAGAGCCATTTCTACAGCTTCTGCACCACCGTTAGTCAGGAAGGAGTACTGCAGGTCGCCAGGAGTAACCATAGCGATCAGTTTGCACAGGTAACCTCTCAGTGGGTCAACCAGTTCCTGGGAGTGCAGGCAGTATCTGTCTAACTGAGCAGCAACAGTCTTTTTGATCTGTCTGTTGTTGTGTCCGCAAGCATAGATACCGAATCCGCCTAAGCAGTCGATAAATTCAACGCCGTTCAGATCTCTGAATACGTCGCCGTCATCTTCCCATTCTACGAACGCAGAGTCAGTGGATACAGATTTTCTGTATTCTAACCAACCTGGGTTGTAGTATTTGTTAAAGTTTTCGATAGATTCGTCATGGATAGCAACCTTATCTTCTGGAGCCAGTTCGTCTTTTTCGATGTACTCACATACGCGAGTTGCCAGTTCTAATGCTTTTTTTAAATCAGCCATTTTAAATTGACCTCCCTTTTCTTTTTTCGGCAGAGCATAAATCTGCCGTAATAAATTTTGTTATGGCTTTATTATACACAAAAGGAAATATAAAGTCCATACCCGAACCTGTTTTTCTTTTAAATTTATCAGATAAATGTGTTAATTATCTCATAAATGCACCACGTCTCATTATACGTCTCATTAATGAGATTAAAACAGGTGTTGCATCACACTTTTCGGTTCATCATCCCAAAACATCACTGGACATTACCTCCTTCAGCTAGTACAATAAATTTTATATATTATATATGAAAGGATTTTCAATTCATGCTAGAAACAGCCAAAACTTTTATTTACGGTGCACTGATCGGAATCGCCAATGCCATCCCCGGTGTCAGCGGCGGAACAATGGCCGTAATACTTAATATATTTGACAAAATAATGTATGCAGTCAGCCTCAAAAATCTAAAAAACAACCTGAAGTTCCTGGTGCCTCTGGCTTTGGGTGCTGTGGCAGGAATATTCGCACTCAGTAATGTAATCGTAGCACTGCTCGAGACTCATGAAATGCTCCTGAACTTCTGCTTCATAGGCCTTATTATAGGAAGTCTTCCTTCCATATATAAAAGAGCACGTGGCAAGGAAGTCAAAGGCCGCAATCTTATCCTGTGCGCACTCGCATTTGCATTTATGATATTCATGGGTTCTCTGAATCAGGGAGATTTCGCAAACAGAACACTGGATGACATGGGAGGTATGACTGTCTGGTTCTGTATCTATCTCATTCTGACCGTATGTATCAGTACAATCGCAATGATTCTTCCGGGAATAAGCGGATCACTGATAATGCTCCTTTTCGGAGTATACACTGTCGTTATGGGCGCGATAGCTGATTTGGATTTCCTGCTTATGATTCCAATCGGCATAGGGGTTTTAAGCGGATTATTCATAGGTGTAAAGGTCATCAAAAATATGCTCACAAGTCACCCGCAAGCACTGTATTTCATAATCCTGGGACTGGTCGCAGGATCAGTTTTCGCAATATATCCGGGCTTTACGTTCAACATGGACGGTATAGTTTCTCTGATCGGCATGGTTATATTCGGACTCGCCGCATACTTCCTCGCCAGCAGAAAGTAAGCACAGCAAAGGGCTTCCACATCAAAACAGCGGAAGTCCTTTTTATTTACCGGATCATATATAGTTACTGATTATATCGTTCATTTTCTTATCCCATTCCGTCTGGTCCGTAATGGTATCTATGATCTGCGCAAATCTGATTTTTGCATTATCCTGAAGATGCGGCATGTCACTCAGGAAATTTACATAACGCAGGCGTCTTGCAAGCTGGAACTCTTTACGTTCTCTTTCCGGAAGTCCAAGATAATCATCGATCTTCTTTATCATCGCCGCCTTATCATGCACAAGGCTTCCTTCCAGATCCTGCAGCAGATTGATCATATGATCGCTGATCAGTCTGGTATTCCTTACATCCGTTTTCTCGATCAGCGTACGCAATTCTATCAATTTTTCCTCTTCACTGCAGATAATCAGATTTCCTGACAGGTAATCTTCGTACAGATCCGTGTCAGCTTTTACCGCCGCTGTACGGATGCGCACAAAATCAGGATCAACCTGACTGACTACATTTGCCATACCGAGAGCATTGTCTTCTGACAGCCGTTTGCCGCCCAGACCCGGCATAAAATAAACAGAAAGTTCTAGACCTCCGGCTTTGATATTCTGCCCTGCAGTAATTTCCTCCCGGGCCGTCACGCCTTTATTTACCAGCTGAAGCACTGCGTCAGAACCGGTCTCAAACCCTGAATGGATACGGTCAAGTCCAGCATCCTTAAGTTC
>JAGBGL010000083.1 GCA_017936025.1 Bacillota bacterium
GTGGAACTGTGGATATTGACCCAGATTGTTCCATTGACTATCAATTACGAGTTGATATCATAACCATACGTTCAATTCGTCAACTAGCGCATGGACACGTTGGTGAAATATATCTTTGGAGATCGTTTTTGAAGCGGATGCATTCGAAGAAAAGTCACGATAAACCGTGTCATAATTGTCCTAATGGCTCAAATGACTACTTTTCCCCTACCTTATATTTATACATTTCGTTAACCAGTTCCATGATAGAAGAAATCGCTGTATTGAAGTTGAATCTTCCACCGATGTCTTCAGAAACTTTCTTGATTGTGTAGTTTAATGTGTAAGCAAGATCTTTGTCTGCTTTTGTAACTGCTTTGTATTCAGCAGGTGCAGATTTGCATAAATCAGCATATTCATATACAAGTCTGTGTACACGGTTCAGGAAACGGTAGCTTCCTTCAACCCCGTCATCGGACCAGTCGAGCTCTCTTTCAGGAGGAGCTGCGAACAGGATGAACAGTCTTGCTGTGTCAGCGCCGTATTTTTCGATGATTTCAGCAGGGCTGACAACATTACCGATGGATTTGGACATCTTCTTGCCATCTTTGATTACCATACCCTGAGTCAGCAGATTTACGAACGGTTCTTCGTTGGAAACCAGATCCAGATCGTACAGAGCCATCTGGAAGAATCTTGCATACATCAGGTGCAGGATAGCGTGTTCTACACCGCCGATGTACTGGTCTACACTCATCCAGTAGTCAGTTTTTTCTTTGCTGAATGCTTCTTCAGTATTCTTAGGGTCGCAGTAACGCAGGAAGTACCAGGAAGAATCCAGGAATGTATCCATAGTATCCATTTCTCTTCTTGCAGGTTTACCGCATACAGGACATACTGTATCACCGAATGTAGCACTTGTAGTCAGTGGAGACTCACCTTTTCCTGTGAATTCTACGTCTGTAGGCAGCATTACAGGCAGGTTTTCTTCTTTTTCAGGAACCCATCCGCATGTGTCACAGTAGATCATAGGGATCGGTGTTCCCCAGTATCTCTGTCTGGAGATCAGCCAGTCACGCAGTCTGTAGTTGATTGTCTTTTTACCGATTCCTTTTTCTTCTAAGAACTCGATGATTTTAACGATCGCTTCTCTGTTGTTCATGCCTGTGAACATTTCAGAGTTGATCATGTTACCTTCAGCAACAAATGCTTCCTGCAGGT
Organism: Bacillota bacterium; assembly: GCA_017936025.1. Taxonomy (GTDB): domain Bacteria; phylum Bacillota; class Clostridia; order Peptostreptococcales; family Anaerovoracaceae; genus RGIG9096. The sequence continues at coordinate 1,201 of JAGBGL010000083.1, forward strand.
TGTTTACATCGATTTCAGGGTTTTCAGGATCTACTACAGGGATGATATCCAGATCGAATTTCTTAGCGAAATCAAAGTCACGTTCGTCATGAGCAGGTACTGCCATGATAGCGCCTGTACCGTAGTCCATCAGAACATAGTCGGAAATGTAGATCGGAACTTCTTTTCCGTTAACAGGGTTTACAGCATATCTGCCGATGAATACACCTGTCTTTTCATTTGCTGTGGAAGTTCTTTCAATATCAGACATACGCTGAACTTTATCTAAATATTCTTCAACAGCAGCTTCATATTCAGTTCCTGTAACCAGTTCTTTTACATATGGATGTTCAGGAGCCATTACCATGTAAGTTACACCGTACAGAGTGTCTGCACGAGTTGTGAATACTTCCAGGTCTTTATCAAAGTCCTTGATTTTGAACAGTACTTCTGCACCAGTAGATTTACCGATCCAGTTTTTCTGCATAGTTTTAACCTTTTCAGGCCAGCCAGGCAGTTTTTCCAGATTGTCCAGCAGTCTTTCAGCGTAATCAGTGATTTTGAAGTACCACTGGGACAGGTTTTTCTTACCTACTTCTGCACCACAGCGTTCACATTTGCCGTCTACTACCTGTTCATTAGCCAGTACAGTCTGACAGCTTGGACACCAGTTTACAGGGTTTTCTTTCTTGTAAGCCAGTCCTTTTTTATAGAACTGGATGAAGATCCACTGCATCCATTTGTAGTAGTCAGGATGACAAGTAGCAACTTCTCTTTCCCAGTCATAAGCCAGACCCAGTTCAGTCAGCTGCTCTCTCATTTCAGCGATATTGTTCCAAGTCCAGTCCCCAGGTGCCGCACCATGTTTGATTGCAGCGTTTTCTGCCGGCAGACCGAAAGAGTCCCATCCCATTGGATGCAGAACGTTAAAGCCCTTCATTGTCTTGAATCTTGCGATTACGTCACCGATGGAATAGTTTCTTACGTGACCCATATGTAATTTTCCGGATGGGTACGGGAACATTTCCAGAACGTAATACTTTTCTTTAGATTCATCTTCGATCATTTCGAATACGTTGGATTCTTTCCATTTTTCCTGCCATTTTTTTTCGATTTCTGTAAAATTATACTTATCTATCATTTTAATCCTCCAGATTTAAAAATTCACAATCAGCCCAGACTTTTTCGATATTATATTTCTCACGTAATTCTGCAGTGAGCAGGTTTACAATAATATCGCCATAGTCCATGAGGATCCATCCGGAACCTCTTTTGCCCTCGATGCTGCGAACGAAAACGCCTTCTTTATCCAGCTTTTCTTCTACTGCATCGCACAGGGCGCCGACCTGTCTGTCGCTTCCGCCGGAAGCAATGATCATGTAATCTGCAAAAGCAGCCTTTGTACCGATATCAATGATCGTAATATCTGTACCTTTTTTATCATCAATAGCTTTTGCTGCAAGCATAGCCATTTCTTTACAGTCCATTTTGTTCTCCTTTCTTTTTTAAATAGTCTCGTGCTTTTATTGTATCTTCGTGAAGGAAAAGCTCCCTTTCACGGATATATTCTATAGACCGTTCCATTGAATCGAGGCACGCCTGATCCAGTGAAACCGCTGCCGTTTTTCTGAGTTCATCAACAGTCGGATAATTTCTTCCCGGTTCTATCGCATCAGCAAGATATATGACCTTTTCAAGAACCGACATCCCAGCTCTGCCGGTTGTATGATATTTAACAGCGTTTATTATATCTTCATCATGTATGCCGTAATCTCTTTCCATAATAACAGCAGCGATCGGACCATGGGCCAGATTTGCGTTATCAAGCAGTACAGGATCAAGCTGCAGCTGTCTTACATACATGTTAAGTACATCTACAGGTGTGCTCCGGAACATATCATGAAACAAAGCTGCTGTCTCGGCTTTAACAGGGTCGCATCCGTATTTTGCGGCAAGCTCCCCGGCAGTTTTTACAACGCCGTAAACATGCGCTTTTCTTTTTTCGTTCAGGTTCTTTTCTATATAACTATTTATATAGTCCATGCTTGATTATGTACCTTTCTACAACTTCGGGCACAAGGCCTGAAAGTCCCTGACCTGATTCCAACCTCTCACGTATCTCGGTAGACGAAATGTTCAGCTGATGATTATCTACTTTGGTGATATTTGTATTGTAGTCTCTTTTCAGTCGCTCTATACATTCACTGAGTTCATCGTCTTTATATCCCGGACGGGAGCCTACTACGAAATTGTAATTGTGCAGAAGTTCATCTGCGTTTTTCCACCTGTGTATCTGTAGTATCGAATCGGTTCCGGTAAGAAAGTAGACTTCCGTTTCCGGACCTTCCATTTCTGTGATAGCTTTCAGCGTTTTATATGTATACGATATTTCTTCCTGCCTGAGTTCGTAGTCGCATGCCGTGATCCCCGGCATATCCGCAACTGCGAGTTCTATCATTTCCAGCCTCTGCTGTCCGCTGACCATTTTTCTGTCCAGCTTGAAAGGCTGAAATTTTGCCGGGATCATTAGTACTTCATCGAGTCCCAGCTGTTCCTTTGCGTCTCTGGCAAGTCCGATATGTCCATTATGGACGGGATCAAAACTCCCGCCCAGAATTCCTATTTTTCTCATGTCTTTCCCCCTGCCTTAAAGGCAGTCAGCAGAACTATTCTGTAACAGGTGCGATTACTGCGATTCCCAGTTCTTCCAGCTGTACATCATCAACAACAGATGGTGCTTCGGATACCATGCACTGAGCATGCTGATTTTTAGGGAATGCGATTACTTCGCGGATGCTTGGCTGGTGAGTCAGCAGCATTACCAGTCTGTCCAGTCCGTAAGCCAGTCCGCCGTGAGGAGGAGCACCGTATTTGAATGCTTCTACCAGGAAGCCGAATTTCAGTTCGATTTCCTCTTCTGTCAGACCCAGTACTCTGAACATTCTGCTCTGCAGCTCTCTGTCGTGGATTCTGATAGATCCGCCGCCCAGTTCAACGCCGTTCAGTACGATATCGTAAGCCAGAGCCTTAACGTTAGCAGGATCTGTTTCCAGCTTGTCCAGATCTGCAGGATTTGGAGATGTGAATGGGTGGTGTTTTGCATGGTATGCATCATTTTCTTCGTCATACTCATACAGTGGGAAGTCAACTACCCACAGCAGGTTGTACTGGTTGTCATCCAGCAGTCCCATTTCGCCTGCAATATGTCTTCTCAGGAAGCCCAGGGAGTCGAATACAACCTGTTTCTTATCGGAGATGATCAGGATCAGATCTCCTTCTTTAGCTTCGAATACATCTGCGATCTCTTTCAGCTGTTCTTCTGTGAAGAATTTATTTACGGAAGAAGCGATCTTATCTGCTTCCACTTTCATCCATACCATGCCTTTGGCACCGTAGCTCTTAACCAGTTCAGTCAGCTTGTCGATCTTCTTACGGGTATAAGCTGCTGCTCCGCCGTCGATGCAGATACCTCTTACATCGCCGCCTGCTGCCAGTGCATCAGTGAACACTTTGAACTCGCAGTTTTCAACCAGGTGGTTCAGTTTTTTCAGTTCGAAACCGAAACGTGTATCAGGTTTGTCGCTTCCGTAACGTTCCATAGCTTCGTCATAAGGGATTCTTGGGAATGGTGTAGGAATATCGATTCCCATCAGGTCTTTGAATACTTTTTTCAGGAAGCCTTCCTGGATTTCGATTACATCATCCTGATCAACGAAGGACATTTCCAGGTCGATCTGAGTGAATTCAGGCTGTCTGTCAGCACGCAGGTCTTCATCACGGAAGCACTTGACGATCTGCATATAACGGTCTGTACCGCCTACCATCAGCAGCTGTTTGAATGTCTGCGGAGACTGAGGCAGTGCGTAGAACTGTCCCGGGTTTACTCTGGAAGGAACCAGATAGTCTCTTGCACCTTCAGGTGTGGATTTGATCAGCATTGGAGTTTCAACTTCTGTGAATCCCTGGCTGTCATAGTAGTCTCTTGCCAGTTTAGTCAGTTTATGACGGAATGTCAGGTTTTCCTGCATCTTGTTTTTTCTCAGATCCAGGTATCTGTATTTCAGTCTCAGGTTATCATCTACATTGTCGTCATCTTTGATGTAGATAGGCGGAGTATCTGCTTCGGAATAAATAACCAGATCGTTTGCAAATACTTCGATACCTCCTGTAGGAATATTAGGGTTCTTGGATTCTCTTTCCTTAACGATACCTTTTACCCCTACTACGTATTCGCTTCTCAGGCTGTCAGCTTTGTCGAACAGTTCCTGCGGGATTTCGTCGTTGAATACTACCTGCACAATACCTGTTTTGTCACGCAGATCGCAGAAAATCAGGCCTCCCAGGTTTCTTCTTTTTGCGACCCAGCCGTTCAGCACTACTGCTTCGTCGATGTTGCTTTCATTAAGCACACCGCACATGTGAGTTCTTTTAAAAATGTTGCTCATATCTATCTCCTATTTTGTTAATTCAGCCAGAATGTCATCGATTGCGATTTCAGTCTGCTGAGAAGTTGCCATATCTTTGATTGCCACTTTCTTTTCTGCGAGTTCGTTGTCACCGATAACGATTGTTTTCTTAGCGTTGATACGGTTCGCATACTTGAACTGTCCCTTGATGTTTCTTGCGAGAACGTCCATTTCCGCATGGATACCTTCATGTCTCAGCTGGCGCAGCAGTTTGAGACCGAATGCTTTTGCATCATCGCCCATTACTGCGATAAATACTTCGGCTGTATCCGGTTCAGGAATTTCGATTCCTGCAGCTTCCATAGTAAGCAGCAGTCTTTCGATACCCAGTCCGAAGCCGACACCAGGGATTGGAGGTCCGCCCAGAGCTTCCATCAGATTATCGTAACGGCCGCCGCCGCATACAGTTCCCTGAGCTCCTATGCTGTTTGTAATAAATTCGAAAGCAGTTTTTGTGTAATAATCCAGACCTCTTACAATACCGGGGTTAACAGTGAATTCAACGCCCAGGCTTGTCAGGTTTTTCTGAACATCTTCGAATGCATCTTTACATTCATCGCACAGGTAATCGATCATCATCGGTGCGCCCTTCACCAGTTCCTGGCACTCAGGTGACTTGCAATCCAGGATTCTCATAGGGTTACGTTCGTAACGGTCCTTGCATGTATCGCACAGATCATCGTATTTGGAAGCAAGGAATTCCTTCAGTGCTTTTCTGTGGTTCTCTCTGCAGTGTGGGCATCCTACGCTGTTGATCTGCAGCTCGATGTCTTTGATTCCCAGGCTGTGCAGGAAATCATTTGCCAGACAGATTACTTCGGCATCAGCCAGCATATTAGGAGTTCCGAACACTTCGATACCGAACTGGTGGAATTCTCTCAGTCTGCCGGACTGCGGCTTTTCATAACGGAAGCAAGGTGTGTTGTAATAGTATTTGGATGGCTGGACATCTGCATAAGCCTTGTGTTCAACGAAGGATCTCGCAACAGGGGAAGTTCCTTCAGGCTTCAGTGTTATGCTTCTCTTTGCATAGTCCTGGAATGTGTACATTTCTTTCTGTACGATATCTGTTGTATCACCTACACCTCTTGCAAATAATTCTGTGTGTTCGAACATCGGAGTTCTGATTTCTTTGAATCCGTATTTCGCACAGATTTCAGCAAACGCTTTCTCAACGTAATGCCATTTATACACCTGGGAAGGCAGTGTATCTTTCGTACCTTTTGGTGCATTTGTTAACATAGTGTTACCTCCTGGAATAAGTCTTTAGATTTTCTCTCGAGCATTTCTTCGATGCGTTCGATATATATTTCATAATTGGATACGTTAGGTACCCTCTCAAGCCTGTTTTCATCCGGATAATATACCTTTGTGATACCTCCGGCACCCAGTGCGATGATGCTCTGGGCTTCTTCCATGATACGCACATTGTAAAGACTCAGCGTATCATTCTTGCAGTAGCCTATATTTTCAGTGCTTCCTGCTGTATGTTTCTGACGGTACAGATAATATGGTCTGTAACCCTCTGCCGTCAGTATTTCTTTTGCTCTTGTCAGCATTTCCTCTGTAAGGCGCGGCTGCTTATAATGGAAGTTTTCGTCCAGTTCTTTGAGTCTGGATGAACGCTTTACAGCCAGTGTGTGGAGTGTTATATTTTCCGGTCCGTGCTTCAGGACTTCATTCAGCGATTCGATGAAATCATCGGCACTCTCATCCGGGAGACCTGCGATAAGGTCTGCGTTTACCACCGGTATGCCGCATTTGGAAGCCATTTCAAATGCTTCTCTTGTCTGCTGTACTGTATGGTCCCTGCCTATAGTAACAAGAGTCCGGTCATGCATCGTCTGAGGATTGATGCTTATTCGCTCTACTCCATGTTTTTTCAGCACTTCCAGCTTTTCGTAAGTAAAAGTGTCCGGCCTTCCGGCTTCCACCGTAAATTCTCTTGATGCAGAAAGATCAAAAGAGTTTCTTACATGTGTCAGCAGCCTGTCCAGCTGATCTGCATTCAGGGAAGTCGGTGTGCCGCCTCCTATGTAAACAGATTCTACTGTAATGCCGTCCCGCTTCATCCCCTCGCCTACAAATGTGATTTCTCTGAAAAGAGCTTCCAGATAACCTTCATATTTCTCAGGTTTTACCTGGTTTGATGTAAATGAACAGTACAGGCATCTTGTCGGACAGAAAGGGATACCTATGTAGATACCTGCAGAACCTGCCGGGGGTTTTCCGAGATGTTTCTGCTGGTATTCGTACATATCAAGGATCAGCTCTGCTTTCTCATCGCTTATGAGATATTCTTCAGCGAGATGCTGTTTGACAGAAGTTCTGTCGCCCATCGCATCATACATTTCTCCGGCAAGCTTTACAGGGCGGATGCCTGTAAGTATTCCCCACTTTGGTTTTTCACCTGTGACTTCTGACAGATACTGATATATCTCTCTTTTTATTCTGTTTTTATCACCGTCAAATTTGAAAGTCCTGACATTTTCATATGTCTGATCATCATCCTCGTCAGTGATTACTTTGAAATCAGCAGGATTGAGAAACAGTTTGACCAGTTCCTCATACTGATTCATGTGTGTATTGATATTTTCTAACTTAAGGACGTACAAATGGATTGTTCTCCTTTTCGTGTGCTATTGTAGTCAGTCCCATGTGTCCCGGCATAACTCTTGTGTCATCAGGCAGCTGGTACAGTCTCTTGATGGATTCAGTGATCTGTTTGAAAGAACCGCCGGGGAAATCTGTTCTGCCGATAGACTGCTGGAACAGTGTGTCACCGGAATACAGGTCTCTGTCCGCTTCTACGTAGATACACATTCCTCCAAGAGTATGTCCCGGTGTATGGAAGAATTTAAGTTCGATATCGCCGCACATCAGTGTGTCGCCGTCTTTGATTGCTATGTCAGGCGTGAAGCAGATCGGGAATCCTGTTCTTACCATTTCAGGAACTGCATTTTCGATCATCGGGAATTCTGCTTCGTGTGCAACTACTTTAACTTCTGGGAACATTTCTTTATATTCGTTAACACCGGCAATATGGTCTTCATGACCGTGAGTCAGAATAATGTATTCCAGTTCCATATGGTTTTCACCGATGTATTTGATCATTTCAGTGTCATATCCGCCAGGATCCACCATAAACGCTTTGTTTGTAGCTTCATCAACTGCAATATAAGTGTTTACTCTTAATGGTCCGCTTGGTAAAAGTGCAACTTTCATATTATACCTCTCTTTTATTAAAATACTTTCTTACTATCTAATAATATAGTTACCGGCCCGTCATTGACCAGATCTACCATCATATGAGTCTGGAACACGCCTTCTTCGACATGAAGGCCGTCTTCTCTCAGAAAAGATATGAATTTCTGATATAAATCATTCGCTTCATCGGGACGTGCAGCTTTTGAAAAGCTCGGACGTTTTCCTTTGCGCACATCTCCGAGCAGTGTGAACTGGGATACTGCCAGGATATCGCCTCCGATATCTTTGA
>JAGBGL010000084.1 GCA_017936025.1 Bacillota bacterium
ACAGACTAGATCTCCTCTTTGATTTTCTTTTCATAATTTGGTGGAGTAAATGGCAATCCCACCATCTCAGCCCACCACTTTGTGCAGCCCACCATCTCAGCCCACCAAATTCAATCCCACCATCCTGTGCAAATACCCAAATCTAGACCTTTTTCAATTGTCAGACCACAACGAGACTCTCTAAATTACGGTATGGAAAATATTGACAAGTGTAACAAAATGGAATGAAATGTAAATCTCTGGAAGGTTGCAACCGGTTCGGAAAAATAATATAATAGGGGAGAAGAGATGTGAAAAACAATTGAAAGACTTGAATCTGCTGGATAGATTTCTCTTCGCAGAGGTTGTTGAAGATCCCGAAGTTCTGAAATTGATGCTGGAAATCATTCTGGAGAAAGAAATCGTATTAAAGTCACCGCAGGCTGAGAAGGAACTCAGAGGTGAAGTTGACGGTAAATATGTAAAGATGGAAGATGGAGCGAAACGAATATTTCTCAATACACATGGCGTTTCAAAAGAAGGCGCAAGTCAGGAACTGATTGAATTGCTTAAGTATATTGAGACTTCTGACAAGGCAACTGCAGATGGCTGCAGCAGTGAGCGTGTAAAGCAGATTCACCATAAAGTTGATGCTATAAAGCGTAGTGAGGAAGTGGGGATCAGATTTATGAATGCATGGGAAGAAAAAATAATTGAGGAGCAAAAAGCTGCTGAAAAGAAAGCTATTGAGATTGCGGTGAAAATGAAATCTATGGGATTATCATACGAACAGATAAAAGAAGCAACTGGTTTATCGGATTCAAAGTTGGAAAGTTTGTAAAAAACCCCACTAGATAAAATAGTGGAATGCACAGGTCTGAACGAAGAAGAAATAGAAAATCTTAAATAAACATATTTGAATTAATTTGGTCCAGATTTCCGGAAATTGATCCGGGAGTCTGGATCTTTTTTTGCTGGCTGGTAATCGGTATAATCATACTGGCAATCGGAACACAAAAACGTTTATATTCACAAAAACAGATCTGAATTTGTACAGAAATAACAAAAAAGAACTTTATGCATAGATAGTATGAATATATACACAAGAAATTGTATAAAATTTAAAAAACAAACGAAAAAATACAAGATGAATTAAAGAAGAAAATTACGATAGACGATGGATACGCAGATATAATCTTTTTGTTGTGTAAGACGCAAAGGTAAAACACAAAATATAGTATGTAAAAAAGAAAAAACAGGGGTTATCCACAGAAGTTATCCACAGTTTTGCGCATTATATTGTGTAATGCCAGATTAAATACGAATATATTTTGTGTTTTACGCAGCAAAAATTATGAAAAATCAATTGACAATGTATATTATTCATGTGATAATCTATAATTAGAAAAGTGTATCTCGTGAAAACTGCGGGGTGCACTGTTCGTCGTTCCTTAAAAAGAGCGATTTTAACAAAATATGCAGTAGAACCCAGATCTGATTTTCGGAAAGAAGATACATCTGGGGTGCTTTGCATACAAATGGTTTTGTTATGATTTCCCTCAAGCTATCAACGGGTGGGTGGCTATGAATAAAGAGGCAAACGTGCGAATGGACAGGCACTTCCTGCCGGTACAGCATACAAAGTCGGAAACGAAACACGCACGGTGACCGAACCAGGTGTCATCACATTGAAAGGTGATGAGACTGCAGTTATTTCAAATGTGCAGGCCGGTTCTGCGTATACTGTCAAAGAGATCCTTGAAGAAGGCTCCGGCTACGATGCGACTTATGAAGTCATAATCGACAACGCCGCATTTATCAGCGCGGAAGATGCAAACGGCACAGTTTCTGCCGGAAAAGATAATAAAATCCAGATCACCAACACCGAAAAAGGTGCGGAATTAGTGCTTCCGGTAAGTAAAGTGATAGGTGATCCTAACTGCGCACAGAACTTCACTTTAAGGATGGTCGAAACCGACGCGAACTGGGAAGCGAAGGAACAGGTGCAGACAGAGTTTTCAAGGAAACTGAGACAATCAGTTTTGAAAATACACAGCTATACTCGCTCTCTATTTCCAAAGAAGTAGAGGATAAAGATAATGATACGAATATATTTGAATTCACAGTAACGCTGAAAGATGCGGCCGGCGATCCGGTCAGCGGAACGTTCGGCTGCAGCGGTCAGGGTGAAGCATGGAAATCTTCCGTTTACAGCAGCGGGATTACTCCTGCTCTGCGGAGCAGCTCTGATACTGATGAGACGATGCAGAAGAGAGAATTAAAATATGGCAAAATCAGATCTCCGAAAAATGAATAGGGCGGAGCTGCTTGAGCTGCTGGTTGCGCAGACAGAACGTGCAGACAGACTGTCAGTTGAGCTGGCAGAAGCAAAGGAGCAGATAAAGAACCGCGAAAAGCTGATAAACCAGGCGGGGGATCTGGCCGCAGCTGCCACTAAACTGCTTCAGACGCTGGAAATTGAGCCTGTTAACGTCCGTGCAGCGACTGCAGGCATTTCTGCGGATGTCAAAACTGTGGATGTTAAAGCTCTGACGTCTTCCAAAGCGGCACCTGCGCCGCAGAAAACGGTACAGGCATCAAAGCTGCCGCAGCCGACGCTGACATCTCAGCAGCTGGCAGTGCTTCAGAAAAACCGCAATAGACTGACACCTCAGCAGCTTCAGCTGCTGAAGAAAGAAGAAGCTCTGCATTACCGTATGGCACGGCAGAGTGCTTCCGCGCAGCTGAAGGCAAAGGAAATGAACTATGAATCAAAAGGAATTGATTTTTCCGCCATTGAAGCAATTACAAGCGGAATTGGAAAGGGAAAAGTATAAACAAAAGCGCAGGAGCTCGCTTTACAAAGCACTTGTGATTCTGATAATCGCAGCTGCACTGACGATACTGATGGCTTCCAGATGGATGCCTATCCTGCAGATATATGGAACTTCCATGACGCCTACACTCAGCGAAGGTCAGATAGTCGTGACAGTGAAAACTGACAATTTCCGGCAGGGGGTTATCATCGCATTTTATTACGAGAACAGATTACTCGTAAAAAGATTTATAGCGGGTGGGGCCTCCTGGGTGGATATTATGGATGACGGCAAAGTCTTTGTAGATGAAGAGCTGGTCGATGAACCATATATTGAAGAGCCGAGCAAAGGAAACTGCAACATCGAGCTTCCATATCAGGTGCCGGAAGGAAGGTTCTTTGTGATGGGAGATCACCGTGCGACTTCACTGGATTCGCGAAGTACTGCACTGGGATGCGTATCTGAAGAGCAGATTGCAGGTAAAGTAATATTCTGTATTTGGCCGGTTTCGGAATTCGGCAGGATCGAGTGATCAGATCGTTCCTACATAGAACCGAAATGGTTTAAATAAATATATAAAATGTAGAAGGAGACAGAAAAAATGAGAGCTACAAGAAAAATTATCGGCGTGCTGCTGGCACTGATGCTGGTATTTGGCATGAGCAGCAGCGTATTCGCGGCAAACGATTGTTCTATCACAATCACAAATGCACAGAAAAATCATACGTACAAAATTTATCAGATTTTTACAGGTAAAGTGTACGAAGAAGGAGGCAAAGCTGGTCTTACAAACATTGCATGGGGAAGCAGCGTGACTGCTGAGGGTAAAACTGCACTTGGAGATGCGGGAGCCAAAGCAAAAACATTAAACACTGCGGCTAAAGCATCTGATTTTGCAGAGGAACTGGCAGATAATAACTATCTTGGAAATCCTTTAGAAACAAAAACTGCTGAAGCAAATGGAGCGCTGGCATTTACTGGCCTGGCACCTGGATATTATATGATTGCTGATCCAGATAGTGCAGTTGCAGAAACGTACAAAGGATATTTGCTGAAAGTAACAACGGACGGTGCAACAGTAATGGTAAAGAATGGTGTGCCAGAAGTTGAAAAGAAAGTAAAGGATACTAACGATTTTACAGATATAACTACTGATTGGCAGGATTCTGCAGACTGGGATATCAATGATGATGTGCCATTCAAACTGACTGCGACGTTAGCAAACAATGTTGAAGCTTATACAGAATACAAAGTTGTATTTCATGACACTCTGTCTGCAGGATTGACTTATAACTATGACGCTGTTGTAAAAGTTGATGGTAAAACAGTTGAAGGTGTTGGTGTTACATACAATGGAACTGCTTTAACATTTACTATGAATAATGCAAAAGCATTCGGCGCAAAAAATAACAGTATTGTTACTGTAGAATATTCTGCAAAACTGAATGATAACGCAGTAATTGGCAGTGCAGGTAACCCAAATACAGTTTACTTAGAATACTCTAACAACCCATATGTAGACACAACAAAAAATACAGTAACAGACAAAGTCATCGTATTTACATACAAAACTGTTGTAAACAAAGTTGATGAAAATGGTGCAGCCCTGCCTGGTGCTGAATTCAAGCTGGAGAAAGTAAATGCCGATAACTCTACAACATTAATTGGTGTAGTCAAAAATGATGCAGGTACTACTTTTACATTCACTGGCCTTGACGATGGTAAATATATCCTGACAGAAACAAAAGCACCAGACGGATACAATGACATTGCACCAATCGAATTTACAATTTCTGCAACACACAGTGATATCTCCGATGATCCGAAATTAATCACATTAAGTGGAGGAGATCGCTTTACTGGTAATGTAGAATCTTGCACTCTGGAAGGCGCGGTTGTGAATGAAACTGGTTCCCTGTTACCATCCACAGGTGGTATGGGTACTACTATCCTGTACATCGTTGGCGGACTGCTGATCGTTGGTGCTGCTGGAGCTCTGGTATACAGAAGACGTACAGCTGCTTAATTAAAGACGGCAAAGTCGGACAATAGTATTACGCGACAACTTCTGATCAACTTATATGCACGTAATAGTCTGGCGAAAAAATAAGACTTATTGTAATCGAACTATATAATTTATGAAATCCAAGAAAAAGAATCGAGCTTCGACGATTTTTCTGGTCGCTGTAATGATAGTCGGGATAGGGCTGATGCTGTATCCGACGGTCAGCGATTATTGGAACTCTCTGCATCAGTCCAGGGCCATAGCGACTTACGTGAAGACTGTGAACAACACGGACTATGAAACCATAGAACGGATATGGACCGAGGCAGAAGAGTACAACAGGAATCTCGCGGAAACAGGAATCAGATATGTGCTTCCGCCTGAAACGAAAGAAGAGTATAACACGCAGCTGAGAACGGCAGACACGGACGTCATGGCGTATGTTGAAATACCGAAGATCAAATGTATGCTTCCGGTATATCACGGCACCGACGAAGCCGTGCTTCAGGTCGCAGCAGGACACCTCGAATGGTCCTCGCTTCCGGTCGGAGGGGAGAGCAGCCATTGCGTGATTTCCGGTCACAGAGGGCTTCCGAGCGCAAAGCTGTTTACTAATCTTGACGAAATGGCAGAAGGCGATATTTTCATGCTCCACGTTCTGGACAAGACTTTGACATACCAGGTGGACCAGATAAGAACAGTATTGCCGGAAGAACTCCAGGACCTGACTATAGAGCAGGGCCGGGATTTATGTACCCTGATTACCTGTACACCGTACGGCGTGAACACCCACAGACTTCTTGTGAGGGGGACGCGCATAGAGAATCTTGACGATTCAGGCGTAGTGATTTCAGAAGCCACACCTGTGGATCCGATGCTGGTAACCTTCGGCGCAGTGCTGCTGATACTGCTGGTGATCCTCATATGGCTGATCGTAAATCTTATACGCGAAAAACGAAAATATAAAAAAGCGGGAGGTGACACAAAGCTATGAACAAGAAAATAATATGCAGAGTTCTCTTATGTCTGATGATTCTCGCATTGATGCCGGTTCAGGCTCATGCCATCGACCGTGTTGATCTCTCAAAATCTGTTAATTTAACCATACAATTTTCCCACGAAGGACAGCCGCTGCCTGGCGCACAGCTGAAGATATATAAAGTGGCGGAAATGGATGAGTGGGGAGAATTCACATTCCTGGATGAATTCGCGTCGTATCCTGTGATGCTTCCGGTCGACACTGACTGGACGGCACTCGCGAATACACTGGACGCGTATATCCAGCAGGATCAACTCGATCCGGCAGATGCCGGGATCACAGATGAGAACGGAATGGTAAAGTTCCCGAAAAAGCGAATGGCGCTGACACCGGGCCTTTACCTTATTACCGGAAGCACACTGACCTACAACGGTGTGTGCTATACACCGGCGCCTACTCTGGTGGCGCTTCCGAACAGAGCTCCGGAAGAGCACCAGTGGGACTATGATGTAGAAGCTCAGGTAAAATACACTCGCAGAACTGCACCTGCAGATTACACTGTAATGAAGGTGTGGAAGGATGACGGTAACGAAAGCAAGAGACCGGCTTCCATAAAAGTGAACCTGCTGCGCGACGGAAGTGTGCATGAAACGGTTATACTGTCTGCAGATAACCAGTGGCAGCACACATGGTGCGAGCTGGAAGCAGGCTATACCTGGACGGTAACAGAAGAAGCTGTCAAGGACTACAGTGTTCTGATCACACAGGGTCCTGCGTCAGCGGACCTGAAGCAGGATACTGTTTCGGCCGGACACATTCTGTTCACTGTGACAAACACTTGTACTGCATCAGATGAGAACGGTCTTCCTCAGACGGGAAGTCTCTGGTGGCCGGTTCCGGTGCTGATGATCATGGGTCTGATCTGTCTGATCGTTGGTCTTTTCAAAATGAGGAGATTGGGAAATGAAGGATAAAAAGCGAAATATCCGCATCCTGATAATTACTGGGCTGCTGCTGATCACAGCAGCCCTTTTACTTACAGCCTTTAACCTGTGGCGTGATATGCGCGGAAGCATTGCTTCTTCGGATGCGCTGCAGCAGCTGGAGTTCGGTGCGGGTTCTGTGACTTATATGGAAGTCCCTGAGATGGAGCTTCCGTCATCTGAGGTCGACGGCGTTATTTATGCCGGCGCACTGGAGATCCCGTCGCTGGATCTGCAGCTGCCGGTCGCTGCGTACTGGGATACTGGCTTTGCGCATTCTGCGCCATGCCGCTACAGCGGAAGCCCTTACACCGGCGATCTGATAATCGCCGGCCACAATTACCGCCGGCACTTCGGCAAGCTGCGCAGCCTGCCGATGGGTGCTGATGTGTATTTCACTGACCTTGATGGTAACACGTTTTCTTACAAGGCGGTGTCGGTGGAAACAGTCGGCGGCGCTGATGTGGAAACGATGAAGAAAGGCGGCAGTGCCGGGCAGGATACATGGGATCTCACCCTGTTTACCTGCAATTTCAGCGGCCGCGCGAGAATCGCAGTCAGATGCGTAGTAAGCGATGGGCCTGAAATTTAAAAAATGTTTTAAAACGACTCACACAGGGGCGAAATGTGAGTCGTTTTTCAATGGTTAAACGTCTTTCAACCGGTCACTGGTAGTGCGAACGGGCATTTGGAGGCAAGAACTGTTGACACGCCTGCACTGCATCTGTTAGAATACTCAAAGAACTGAACGCATGAAGCGTTAATTGAACAACCACGAAGGTTGATGTCTGTAAATGCGCAGGCATTGATTTTCGTTTTTTTGTTTTTTGGCGGAGAGCATAATGGAATGATGAAAAGTAAATCGCAAATGCTTCGATTGTAGCGAATGCGATTTGATTTTCAACATTTCCATGCGGGCAAGAGAAAAAAGGACTGAGAAAACAGCAAATAAACACCGAAACACAAGGTGAAATCGCAGATAGACGATGAAAAGAAGGCTGGAAGCTGAGCAATAAAATCGCAGGCACCAGAAAAATCGCGAATGCGATTTGATCCGACCGAAATGCAAGCAAAACCGTAGCGCCCGCGGCTGTGCCGCAAAGGAGAAATACATGAACACTAACAGCACTGCAAAATACATACTGAAAAAACTGGGTCAGCTGATACTGACTCTTGTTGTGCTGTCACTGATCGTGTTCTTCGTCAGCCGGATCGCGCCTGGCGACCCGATGCGGGCATATTACGGCGACAGAGTCGAAAAAATGTCCGTGCAGCAGCTTGATGATGCGAGAGAAAGACTCGGGCTGAATGAAAATATCGTGACACAATATATGAAATGGGCCGGCAGCGCACTGCAGGGTGACTTCGGCATTTCATACATTTATAAAAGACCGGCGCTCCAGGTGGTGGGTGAGGTTTATCACAATACTCTTCTGCTGGCGGGAGTATCGTTCATACTGATCTTTATACTGGGGCTTCTGCTGGCAGTATTCTGCGTGCGGCACGAAGGCAAGACGATCGACCGTGTGATATGCAAGATCGGTGTCGCGACCAACAGCGTACCGGAATTTTTCATGGCGCTGGTAATGATACTCGTGTTTGCAGTTACACTCGGACTGCTTCCGCTGTCCGGAGCACAGGACCTCGGCGGCGGCGGGACCATAAAGCATCTTATACTTCCGGTAGCGGCCATAGTGGCTTCTCATCTGTGGTACTGCGCGTACCTGATGAGAAACAAACTGTCTGACGAAGTCAGAAAAGAATATATCCTGCTCTGCCGTGTTAAGGGCCTGACTGAAAAACAGATAATATGGAAGCATTGTATGCGCAACATCATGCCGGCGGTAGTCAGCATCATGGCGATCTTTCTGCCGCATCTGCTGGGCGGAGCATACGTCATCGAAATGGTATTTTCATATCCGGGGCTGGGACAGCTGGGAGTAGCCAGCGCACAGTACCATGACTACAATATGCTCATGCTCATCAGCCTTATCACAGGGGCTAGCGTGATAATCGCGAACATGATCGCGCAGGTCATCAATGAAAAGCTTGACCCGAGATTTAAAACTGAAGAAATCAGGGAGGTAGAATAATGAGAAAAAAACTTCCCGTAATTTCGATATCGATACTGGCGGTCATAGTGATCGGCTGCATCTTCGCAGGGCTGATCTCCGGGCAGGATCCGTACTACATGCACACTGACCAGATCAGCCAGGCTCCGTCCGCGGCGCACGTGTTCGGTACAGACACACTCGGCCGCGATATCTTCGCGATCATCTGGCACGGCGGAAGGATCTCCCTGACAGTCGGCCTCTGGGCGACACTGCTTTCAACAGCGATCGCCGTAGTCTACGGCTGTATAGCAGGACTCGCAGGTCCGAGAACAGATGACCTGCTGATGCGCTTTACGGAAATCCTTATGAGTGTTCCGCAGATCCTGCTGGTGATCTTCATTCAGGCGATCTGGGGCGAAGCAACCGTCCTGTCCATCGGGACAGTCATCGGTCTGACCAGCTGGATGGCTGTGGCAAAAATGGTCCGCAGCGAGGTAAAGCAGATGCGCAATGCGGAATTCGTACTTGCAGCACGCAGCATGGGCGGCGGCTTCTTCTATATAATGTGGAATCATCTGATGCCGAACTTTATGTCGGCCATCATGTTCATGATCGTCACAAACCTTGGAAGCGCCATTGCTATGGAAGCCACTCTCAGTTTCCTGGGCCTGGGACTTCCGACTAATGTCATTTCCTGGGGAAGCCTCATGTCGCTGTCGCAGAATGCGATGCTTACCGGCGCGTGGTGGCTGCTGATAATCCCAGGTATTTTCCTGGTGGTGACACTCATCTGTATAACTGAAATCGGCGAGTTCATGAGAACTGCAAACCGCCGTGAAAAACTGATTTAGCCGACGCACAGTGCCCGCACTGGCAGATTGATATGATCCGCAGGAAGCGGTTTGAATATAAAGTGAAACTTGAATAAAGGCAGCGAGAAGCTGCCGGCGGTCTGAGAAAAAACCCTGCCAGAAGGCATGGCGGCCCGCAGAAAGAGAAATGAAAATGAAAAAGAAATTGTTACTGGTATTAATGATCGTGCTGATGATCGGACTGATGTCCGGATGCGGCGGTCCGAAGCTTGAAGGTAAGACGCTGGTTTACGGCAGCGGTGATTACACAGCAATCAACCCGGCGCTGTACGAGCATGGTGAAATCAATTCCCTGATTTTCCTGGGGCTGACAGCTCACGATGCAGAGAACAAACCGGTGCCGGCAGCTGCTGAAAGCTGGAACTTCGATGCTTCCACTAACACATATACCTTCAAGATCCGTGAAGGCCTGACTTTCCACGATGGCGATGACCTGACAGCAGAAGACGCAGAATTCACGATCAAAGCGATCATGGACCCTGCCAACGGATCCGAAAATGCTTCCAACTTTGAGGACGTTGTCCGCGTGGAAGCAACTGACGACCTGACTCTGGAACTGGAACTGTCCGCGCCGAACGTTGCGATGCCTGACTACCTGACAATCGGTATCCTGCCAAAGCATCTGCTGGAAGGCAAAGATATGACTACTGATTCCTTCAACCAGAATCCGGTAGGCGCAGGCCCGTACATGCTGACTGACTGGGAGCACGGACAGAGCATCACCCTGCAGAAGTTCGATGATTTCTATCTGGGAAGCCCTAAAATAGACAATGTTGTTTTCAAGATCGTAGAAGACACTGATGCGAGAGCTCTGCAGCTGGAATCCGGGGAACTGGATTTTACACAGATCACTCCAAAAGCGATGGGGAAATTTGAGGGCAAGGAAGGCTACGATGTTTATCAGATGAAGACTTCCGATTACCGCGGTATAATGTATAACTTTAACTCCGAATTCTTCGGAAAGCACCGCGAGCTGCCTGCAGCCCTGAGCTATGCTATCGACCGTGAAGCTATCGTAGACAGTGTTCTGCTGGGATACGGCGATGTGGCATACTCTCCGCTTCAGATGGGACCGTACAACAATCCGTCTGTAGAAAAATATGATTATGATCCGGCAGCGGCAAAAGCTGCACTGGAAGATGCAGGATGGAAGCTGAATGCTGACGGCATCTACGAAAAGGACGGCGAAACTCTGTCCTTCACTATAAACTGCGGACAGGGAGACCAGGTGCGTATCGACATGGCCAACATCTGTGCCCAGAACCTGAACGGGATCGGCTGCGATGTGAAAGTCGAGGTTCCTGCAGAAATCGACTGGGCGGGCCAGGATGCTTATCTGATCGGATGGGGCAGCCCGTTTGATCCGGATGATCACACTTACAAAGTGTTCGGAACTGCCAAGGGAGCAAACTACAGCAGTTACTCCAATGCACAGGTAGACTCTCTGCTGCAGCAGGCACGCCAGACTTCCGATGATGCGGCGCGCGCGCAGCTGTACAGACAGTTCCAGTCTGTAATGGCTGAAGATCCTGCTTATACATACATCGCATATATCGATGCGATCTATGCAGGTGACAGCAGTATCACAGGTATCACTGCCGATCAGATCCTGGGCCACCACGGCGTAGGTATCTTCTGGAACATTTATGAATGGGACATTACAGAATAGTAATTCCGGCACACAGAATTAAAAGGAAAATCAGATGCTGAAAATTAATGATCTTATTGTTGCTTTTGAAACTGAAAATGGAGAACTGACTGCTGTAAAAGGCGTGTCGCTTGAGGTAGCGGCAGGGGAGACCCTGGCGCTCGTTGGCGAGTCCGGCTGCGGAAAGACTGTTCTCTGCAAAAGCATGCTGAAGATCCTGTGTGAACGCGGTAATATAAAGCAGGGTGAGATTCTGCTGGAGGAACGTAATCTGGTACCTCTGACTGAAGAGGAAGTGATCCCTTACCGCGGAAGCGGTATCGCGATGGTTTTTCAGGATCCGATGACGTCGCTGGATCCTACAATGCCGGTCGGTGAGCAGATCGCAGAAATGGTGATGATAGCAGAGCAGCAGAAGGCGGAAGCTGCTGATTCCGCCGGAAGATCCGCCGAGCCGGAACTGTCAGGTCCCGGCGGCTGCAAGCGGTGTGTACTCGGTGCGGGACTTGCGCTGGCAAATTCCAGTGCTGCTGATGATGGAAAAACAGAGCCGGACCGCCGTGCTGTCCGTGCTGCGGCCCGCGAAAAAGCGATCGAGCTGATGCGCCTTGTAGAAATCGATCAGCCGGAGCTGCGCTACGGCCAGATGCCGCACCACTTCTCGGGCGGCATGCGCCAGCGGATCGCGATCGCTATCGCGCTGGCGGGGCAGCCAAAGCTGCTGCTGGCCGACGAACCGACAACCGCGCTGGATCAGGATACACAGGCGCAGATACTGGCGTTGTTGAAAAAGATCGATATTGCAACTATTTTCATAACTCACGACCTCAGTCTGGTCGAGGACATTGCCGACCGCGTCGCAATAATGCAGAACGGTGAGATCGTCGAGACCGGTCCGGTCGCGCAGGTATTTGAAAATCCGCAGCACCCGTATACACGAAAGCTGCTGGGTTATCTGGATTACGGTAAAGGCCGCGGACACAGCCACAGACATCATTTCCTGCAGGCGGGCGAAGCTCTGCCTGAAGGAGCGGCGGCGCCGCACTCTCATGGCGATGTTGCGCTTCATGTCCACGCAAAAGACGGTGAACGTATTATACTGCAGGAACCGCTGGTTGAAATCCGCGACCTGAAGAAATATTTCCCTATTGGACGGAAAAATGTCCATAAAGTCCTGGACGGATTTTCGATGGATATTTACAAAGGTGAGATCCTGGGCATAGTAGGTCCGTCCGGCTGCGGAAAATCCACACTTGCAAGGTGCATCATGGGAATGCTTCCGCTTACAGGCGGCGAAATCATTTTTCATAACGCAGAAACTCCTGCAGCCTGCACTATAGATGGCCCGCAGTATCCGTACCGCAATGCATCCAACTGGAAGCAGATGATCTTCCAGGATTCAGCTGCGGCATTCAATCCGCGCATGACTGTCGGAGAAATCATTGCAGAGCCTATGAAACTGGCTGAAAAGAAGCGCCCGCGCAGCATTTTCCGCAATGAAACTTTTGAGACGACCTGCCAGTACTGCAAAAGCTGGAAAGCGAAAATGTCTATGCGCGACCGCGTGATCGACCTGATGAAGCAGGTGGAACTGGATCCGGACCTGATAGACCGCCATCCGTATGAGATTTCCGGCGGTCAGCGCCAGCGCGTCGCGATAGCCCGTGCAATCAGTGTTGATCCTGAACTGATCGTTGCTGATGAACCGGTTTCATCTCTGGACATCTCAACTCAGGCACAGATCATCCATCTCTTCCGCAAACTGCAGGAAGAAAGAAACCTTACAATACTGCTGATCGCCCACGACCTGCCGATGGTAGCTCACATCAGCGATCGCATAATACAGATATAGCAGCAGCCCGGCGCACGAATGTGCGCGGCCTGCTTTGAAAACCCTGGCCCGTGCATATGCGCAGGGCCTTTTTTATAAAACAGTGATGCCCCCCTCACAACTGCAATGGAAATCGCAGGTGTGAGGGCTTTTATATTTATTGGTACTGCAGCAGAATTTTTGCTGAGGTAAAATGTACGGGGGTGATAATATGTGGCTTCAAAAATTGATACATAAACTGGTTATGAGAGATTTACAACTGTGCAGGAAGTTGCATGATAGACTGAGTTTATTGTTGAAGAAGTTGCCAGATGGATCTATATCAGTTAGAAATGGAGAGGCGTGCCGTTTTGTGAGAATAGAAGGGAAAGATTATCTGATACCGATTCGGGGTGACAAGAAATTATTTTTGGCATTAAAAACAAGGAGAATTATAAAAAAGTGCATTCCGGTTTTAAAAGAAAGGATAGTGTTGTGTGAGAATTTCCTTAGGAAAGAGGTGTTTTATGATCCTGAAGAAATTGTGAGGAAATTGCCGGAACAATATCAAGGACTGCAGGGGATAGACGTATTTTTGGAGGACGATATTAATGTTAGTGAGTGGAGTACTAAAGCTTATCAACGCAATCAGATGGGCTTTACTGGAATGCATTTCACGGCTGCGGGAGTACAATGCAGATCCAAATCAGAAGCTATGATTGGTACGAGACTTGAGGCGAGGGGGATTCCATACCGTACAGAGCCTGAGACTGAATTGAGGTCCAGAACGGTATATCCGGATTTTGAAATGTTGATTGAGGATACACGAGAGGTAAAATACTGGGAACATTTCGGGATGATAGATGATCCGCTATATGCGAAGAAATGTATAGTTAAACTGAAGGAGTACTCGGAATGCGGATTCAGACTGGGTGACAATTTGTTTATTACATATGAGACGCAGGAGCAGCCTCTCACTATGCTCGAGATAGATGCTACTATCGATAGAATTATAGGAATTGAATAAAAATAATCGCACAGCAGTAGATTTTGAGCTGTGCGATTATTTTTTAGGGTTTCACAGTGTTGCAGGCAAAAAACACCGGATTCAGTGCAGAAGATTTGCAAGATAAAAACAATAAAAACTGTAAAAAAGAATCGCATTCGCGCAAAAAAGCCTTAAAGCGATGCGAACAAAAAAGGCCCGTTAAAAAAAGAATCGCATTTGCACAAAAAAGCGTGAATGCGAAGCCAATTCTCACACATACCGAAATAATTAAATAGTAAACTATATCACGCACCTGTGACTCCTCAAACATTGCGATTTCCAACCATGTGTGATATTATATATTCTGTATAATTGCGTTTAAAACAGGGATAATGGGCAAGAGAACTAAACTACTGAAATGACCGGAAACTTCGGTGTTTCAAACGGAATATGGAGGGAAACAATGAGAATAATTTTAGATGGTATGGGCGGAGACAACGCACCTGTCGAAATCGTAAAAGGCGCTGTTTTAGCATCCGGGGAAATTGACCATGAAATATATATCGTAGGTAAAGAAGACCTGATCAAAGCGGAGCTGTCAAAATACGACTATGATGAAAAAAAGATCAAAGTCGTACATGCTTCCGAAGTGATCGAAAACGAAGATAGCCCTGTAAAGGCGATCAGACGTAAAAAAGATTCATCCATGGTGGTTGGACTTAACATGATAAAAAACGGCGAAGGGGATCTGTGGGTTTCTGCAGGTAACACAGGCGCACAGGTAGTCGGAGGAAGACTGATCCTGGGCAAGATCGACGGCATTGACCGTCCTGCACTGGCGAGCATATATCCGATCCTGGGAAGCCAGCCTTCACTGCTGGTAGATGCAGGCGCGAGTTCCGAATCAAAAGCGCATCACCTGCTGGAATATGGTACAATGGGAAGCCTGTTCGTAGAAAAAGTATGGGGACGCCCAAACCCTAAAGTGGGACTGGTCAACATCGGAGCAGAAGAAACAAAAGGGACAACAGCAACAAAAGAAGCATACAAAATGCTGTCCCAGGCACCGATCAACTTCACAGGCAACGTCGAAGCAAGAGAAGTTCCTGCGGGCGCAGTTGACGTAATCGTATGTGACGGTTTCGTAGGAAACGTAATTCTCAAGCTGACAGAAGGACTGGCACTGAACATCCTGAAACTGATCAAGAAAAAATTCCTGGATGGTCTGAAAGCAAAAATCGGAGCGATTTTCCTGAAAAACAAACTGTATGAAATGAAACAGGAATTCGACTATTCCGAATACGGCGGAGCGCCTATCCTGGGTATCGACGGACCGATGATCAAAATGCACGGTTCATCCGAAGCAAATGCAGTTAAAAATACCATCATTAAAGGCATTCCTTATGCAGAAAATAATGTGATCCAGACAATCAAAGACGCAATGGCTGAGCTGGAAGAAATTATCGTAACAGAAGAGGAAGAAGCCTAGACGGCATGCGGCAGGAAATGCCGCAGGTTTCATCACATAAAATCGGGGGAAGAAAATTGAGAGAGACTAACAGAGCAGATGCACTGCATCAGTTCGAAAAAATAATAGGATATAAATTTAAAGATCTGAGGCTGCTTGATCAGGCACTGAGCCACAGCTCGTACATCAGAGAACGTAAAGAGGAAAGTATCAGAGACAACGAGCGTCTTGAGTTTCTCGGGGATGCTTTCTTTGATGCGGTAATCGGTGAGAGCCTGTACAGAATGCATCCGAACGCCGAAGAAGGAAAACTCAGCAAAATGAGAGCTTCCATAGTGTGTGAACAGTCACTTGCCGGCGCAGCGGGAAGACTGCGGGTTGCAGACTATATTCTTCTCGGGTACGGAGAAGAAAAGAACGGCGGCAGAAAAAGGGCTTCCATACTGGCAGATGCAGCGGAAGCGATCGTCGGTGCTATTTATCTGGACGGGGGATACGAGAAAGCAAAGAAATTCGTCCTCTATGCATTCGACAGAGAACTGAAGGATGCGAAAGACGGCAGGATCGTCAACCGTGACTACAAATCGGCGCTGCAGGAGCTGCTCCAGGCGAACGGCGTCCATGATATAAAGTATGTTATGGAAAATGAGGAGGGACCGGATCACGACAAGACATTCACGGTAAGGCTGGAAGTAGGCGGCAAAACACTGAGCCGCGGTACAGGAAAGAGCAAGAAAGGCGCAGAACAGGAAGCGGCAAAGAATGCCCTTGAAAACACAGAAGCCCAGTAGAGGCCTGCTCTTTAACAGAAAACAATCAGACGCCGCACAGACCGGCGATAAGATAGAAAGAGGAAATAATGCATTTTAAACGTATAGAACTGCACGGGTTCAAGTCCTTTGCAGAACCGGTTACAATTGAATTCCACAGAGGTGTGACGTGTGTTATCGGTCCTAACGGAAGCGGAAAGAGTAATATCAGTGACGCGATCCGCTGGGTACTGGGGGAACAGAGTCCGAAAATGCTCCGTGGCGGTAAGATGGAGGAAGTTATTTTCTCCGGGACTGCCAGTAGAAAATCCAGGGGCATGGCGGAAGTAACACTTGTTATCGACAACTCTGAAGGTGAACTTCCTATCGATTATAACGAAGTCGCTATCACGAGAAGAATGTTCCGTTCCGGTGAAAGTGAATATTCCATCAATAACAATCAGTGCAGACTCCGCGATATCCGTGAGCTGATCA
Organism: Bacillota bacterium; assembly: GCA_017936025.1. Taxonomy (GTDB): domain Bacteria; phylum Bacillota; class Clostridia; order Peptostreptococcales; family Anaerovoracaceae; genus RGIG9096. Next base: position 16,847 of record JAGBGL010000084.1, read on the forward strand.
TGGACACAGGTATCGGGGTGGACGGCTATTCCCTGATCGGTCAGGGAAAGATCTCCGACATTGTCAGCAACAAAACTGAAAGCAGACGCGAGATCTTTGAAGAGGCTGCAGGTATCGTTATGTACAGAAGCAAGAAGGCTGAGTCTGAGAAAAAACTTGCAGGCGCAGAACAGAATCTGGACAGAGTAAATGATATCATCAGCGAAATCGAAGGCCGCATCGATACACTGAGAGAAGACAGTATAAAAGCTAAAGAGTATATCGGGCTGAGAGACCGTCACAAAGAACTGGAAATCGACCTGACTCTGAACAGTATCGAAGAACTGGAACT
>JAGBGL010000085.1 GCA_017936025.1 Bacillota bacterium
AAACTGATGATATTGTGGATCCTGCAAACATTTCTGCAGGGAAATCTGTGCTGTACATTGCTGCTTCAAGATTTTCAGGGTTAAGACTTCCAAAAATCACTTCCAGAATCAGCGTCGGAACCATAATAGCAATCATATATATAATTACAGCGAGCGTTACCTTCTTCCACTGCCCATCCAGCGCCTGTCTTGCCAGTAATCTGATGTTAGAGCTTGACTCATTTACTATAATATTATTCATGTACGTCTCCTCCTATTATGTGAGCTATATACATTTTACCAATAATAAAGGACTGCCGCAAGTGGCAGTCCTTAAAGAGTCATTTTATTGGCCTATACTAGATATTAATACAGGTTCTGGAAGATTTCAGCGATTTCTTCTTCAGTCAGAGGAACATAGTTGTTTCCTAACAGTCTCTGCTGGTTGTCAACAGTGGACTTAGCAAATGGAGCAACCTGATCTTCTGTCATGCCGTATTCTTTCAGAGGTTTTTTGTCCAGGATCTTTCCTAAGAATGCATCCAGTTCATCGTATACGTTTGCAGTGTCGCAGCCCATAGCATCTGCTAACATCTTGTTCAGTACTTCGATTTTGCCTGTAGGCTGTTTTCTCATGTACATTTTGAATACTTCTGTGAAGCAGATGAAGTTAGCTTCGCCGTGTGGGATGTGGAATGCACCGCCGTGTGCATAGGACAGAGCGTGTACAGCACCGCAGCCAGCGTTACCGAAAGCGATACCAGCATAGTTGGAAGCGATAGCGAAATCTTTCAGCAGGTCAGCTCTGTTTTCTTTAGTGTTGCCGCCTCTTTCGATGATCTTAGCATATCCGTTCATGATCATTTCGATAGCTTTTGCTCCGAACAGATCAGTGAATGGGGAAGCTTTTGGAGACAGGAAAGATTCTACAGCGTGAATCAGAGCGTCTACGGAAGAAGTAGCAAATACTTTGTCAGGCAGACCAGCCAGAGATTCTGGGATCAGAACTGCGCAGTCAGCATAAGTTTCTTCTGTAGCGATACCTTTTTTCAGATCCATGGATGGGATGGAAGCTACAGCTACGTTAGTAACTTCGGAACCAGTTCCGCAAGTAGTTGGAACTAATACCAGTTCTTTGATTCTCTTAGCTTCAACTTTACCTGTGTACAGGTCAGCAGCTTTGTCAGGAATTTCGCAGGATAAAACTTTGCAGATGTCTACGATTGTACCGCCGCCGAAAGCGATGATTCTGTCGTATTCATATTTATCCATGTCAACTTTCATAGCGTCCATCATTTCATCTGTTGGTTCGCCCATGCCGTATTTTTCCTGATAAATTACAGGAATGTCGATGCCCAGTGGAGCAACGTATGGAGTGTACATCCATTCGTTAGTTACCAGGATATCGCCTTTTCCTAATTTGAATTCTTCGTGGAATTCTTTAAAAGTATCAAAATAGAAAATCTTTGGTACTACTCTTAATGCCTGCATTTTATTATACCTCACTTAAATTTAAAATTTTAAAGCTGGCTCCGCCGGAATAGCTCCGGCGGCAGTCATATTATATACAATTATTTAATCAACAATTAAAATGCTGCGTTGAATCTCTTTTCGAATTCAACTTTCAGTTCTTCTCTAAAGTCTGGGTGAGCAATGTTGATCAGCTGTCTAGCTCTTTCTTTCAGGTTTGCACCCTTCAGTTTAGCAATTCCGTATTCAGTTACAACGTAGTCAGCGTCACATCTGGAAGTTGTTACTGCAGCACCGTGGTCGATGAATGGAACAACTTTGGAGATCATGGAGCCGTCTTTCTTAACTGTTACGGAAGGCATAGCGATGATAGCTCTTGCATTACCGTCTTTAGCCATGGAAGCACCACGGATAAAGTCAACCTGTCCGCCTACTCCGGAGATCTGTTTTGTGCCGATACATTCAGATACGATCTGACCCATGAAGTCGATCTGTACGCATGCATTGATGCAAACCAGGTTCTTCAGGTTGCAAACTGTCATTGGGTGGTTAACATAGTCTACTTCTCTCAGTTCAACCATAGGGTTCTTGTCAGCCCAGTCGTACAGTTTCTTAGTACCCATTAAGAATGTAACAACCATTTTACCTTCGTCGATACCTTTCTGGGAACAGTCGATAGCACCTTTTTCAAACAGGTCTACTACACCGTCAGCGATCATTTCGGAGTGGATACCCAGGTGTTTCTTTTCGCCCAGCTGAGCCAGTACAGCGTCAGGAATAGCACCGATACCCAGCTGCAGAGTATCACCGTCGTTGATCAGGGAAGCACAGTTTTTACCGATAGCTTCTTCAACAGGACCGATTACTGCAGGTTTGGATTCTGGCAGTGGTCTGTTGAATTCAACGAAAGCGTCTACTTCGCTTACGTGAACATATGTATTACCGAATACTGTAGGAACCTGATCATTTACTTCTACCAGTACTACTCTAGCGGATTTGATGCACTGCATAGTGTAGTCGGAAGATACACCAACGTTGCAGTATCCGTGTTCATCCGGAGGAGTTACTGTAACCATCATTACGTCAACATGCAGCATATCTCTTCTGATCAGAGAAGGGATTTCGTGGAAGAATACAGGAACGATGTCACCGTGTCCTTCTGCGATGGAATTTCTTACGGAAGGAGATGTAAACCATCCTTCATATCTGAAAACATCACTGTTTTCTTTTTTAGCATATTCACCTTTACCCAGAGTTACCATGTGGGAAACTGTGATATCTTTGTATAAATGTTTGTTAGCAACCATTGCGTCAACCAGTGCTACAGGTTCCGCAACAGCGTGAGCCAGAACTACTGTATCGCCGTCTTTGATCAGTTTTACGGCTTCATCAGCAGTAGTCAGTTTACTTTCGTAAATTGCTTTATAATCCATTTGAATCGCCTCCTTATTTTATTTTTTCTTTAATTTGCTTTTCAATCATGTCGATGTGATCAACATCCCACATCTTCATGACATCAGTCTTAGTATCGAACTGTTCATAGGCTGCACAGCAGTTAGTGCACCCGCCGATGACCAGCAGCAAATCGTGGGGTACGCCTACAAGGGCGTTAACGAAGTCGATATCTTTGAATCTGGATTCAATTTCATTGAGGGCTTCTCTGCGATTATAGCGTGGATTACATCCGCCGCAAAATCTCACTCCACATTTCATTTGCTAAAATACTCCTTTGTGTAAAAAATAGGCCGCCGCGGATTAAACGCAGCGGCCCAAGTTTTGTTAAGTTTAATGACTATTTACCGGGATCTTATTTTGTGATACCGCAGATAGCTTTAGCCAGTTCTTTCTTAGCAGCTAAGTTACCCTGTCTCTGGATCATGATTCTCTGAGCCTGTGGGGAACCTGCACCGTGTAAGGATTCTGTTCTGTATCCTACAGCAGCGGAACCTAAGCACATGTTTTCGATCAGTCTCAGAACTCTCATTCTTTCTTCAGTTGTGCAAGCTGGGGAACCGGAGAAGAACTTGTCGCAGATTTCAGCAACAGTTTCGCCATTCTTACCGCATACAACGTCAGATTTGAAGTCAGCCTGGGATGGCATTGTTACCATCAGACCACCAGCGATGTCTTCAGCCAGTCTTGTGATGTCGTAAGGGAATCTAGTAACGTTCTGTTTACATACGTTAGCCAGCAGCAGGTCGATCTGGTAGTTACCAGCAGCTGTTGGGTAACCTTCTGCGGAACATGCGATACCGCAGCAGTACAGAGTTTCGTTCAGGTGGATCATTTCGATCAGCTTGTCTTTGATGTGGGAAGCTTTCTGAGCTCCGTTGTATTCTGCAGCCAGAGCAGCAGCACCGATCAGAACGTCACCTACACCTACTTTACATCCACCGTAGGACTGTCTGTGGTATCCAGCAAATCTTTCTACCATCATACCAGCGAAATCAAATTCTCCAGCCATGAAGATGTATTTGTTAGGAATGAATACGTGGTCAAATACTACTAAAGCTTCCTGACCGCCGAATTTCTGGTTACCCAGGTCTAAGTCTGCGCCTTCTTCTAATTTTCTAGTGTCGCAGGACTGTCTTCCGTAGATCATGTAGATACCGTCAGCATCGGAAGGAGTAGCGAAGGATACTGCATAGTCAGCATCTTCTTCTCTCATAGCCTGTGTAGGCATGATGATGTGCCATGGGGAGTTGATAGTACCAGTCTGGTGTGCTTTAGCACCGCAAACTACGATACCGTCTTCTCTTCTTTCAACGATGTGCATGAACAGGTCTGGGTCTCTCTGAGCGGATGGAGCTAATCCTCTGTCACCTTTAGGGTCAGTCATAGCACCGTCAACGATCCAGTCGTTGTTCTGTACTTCGATCATGAAGTTTTTGAAGTTTTCATGGTAAGCTGTACCATATTTCTGGTCGATTTCATATGTAGTGGAGAATACTGCGTTGAAAGCGTCCATACCTACACATCTCTGGAAGCAGGAAGCAGTTTTCTGACCTAACAGTCTCTGCATCTTAACTTTCTTTCTCAGGTCATCTGTAGACTGGTGCAGGTGGCAGAATCTGTTAACTGTTTCGCCAGTCAGGTTGGAAGTAGCTGTCATCAGGTCAGCGTATTCTGGATCGTGAGCTAAGTCATAAGTCATAGCTACGCAATCGATAGAAGGTCTGATAATTGGATGATCTACCCAGTTTTCAACCAGTTCACCGAACATATAAACTCTAGTTTTCATTTTTCTTAAGCTCTCAATGTACTGAGCTCCTGTCATAAGCATAATAAAATCACTCCTTTTTTTATTCTTAGGTAAACTGCACTGTCTACCTAGATTTGACATTTTATAACTAATACCCTTCTTGGTATTTGTTAACTATTTCATTTCGCCGCGTAAAATCTTTTTCGCCATGTCGATAAGATCTTCGCTGACAGAAGTATCCAGGACTACGTCCTTAACTTCAGGAATTTCTTCCATTACAATTGCTTTAACGATATCTTCGATCGTATACTGTGCGGAAGGACAAGATGCACATGCACCAGTCAGTTTAACTTTGACTACATTGTCCTCGCTCAGCCCTGTCAGAATTGCTCCGCCGTAATGCTGTGCCAGTACAGGATCAACTTTTTCCTTTAGAACTTTTGTTATCTGTTCTTTCACTTTTGTTAGTCTCCTATAGTCATTATCTTACATTGTTGATTATATCCCTTTAATCTCTCTTTTTCAAGTGAATTATGAATAATTATTTGGTAAATTTTTCGATTTTTTGACACAATTTAAACACTTCTTTTTTTGCAGGATAATTCTTGCATCAAAAAGTAGACAATTCAATTGAAAAAACTTAATATATTAAGTGTATTCTGAAAATTTACAGAAAGGCAAAACTGGAAATATTTATGAAAAAATGTCTAATTATCACATCATACATAGAAGGAAATTTATCCGGTCTGATCAGTGGCTTTGACCCTGATTTCATACTCTGCGCAGACGGCGGTTATAATCATGCAAAAGCTGCCGGCATCCGCCCTGATCTTTTAATTGGTGATATGGATTCTATCGATACTTCGGATGATCCTGAAATCGAAAAAATCATATACCCTACCGAAAAAGATGATACAGATACCGGTTTATGTCTGCAGCTGGCACTTGACCGGGGATACCGTAATATTATGATCGCAGGCGGTCTGGGGGGACGTCTTGATCATACTATTTCAAACATCGAGCTTATAACAGGGAAAATAGAACAGGCGGATTCAATTACGATAAAAGACCTGCACAATTCCTGCACAGTAATCAGAAACAGCAGTATTACTTTACAGAAAGGAATCAGCAAATATGTTTCTGTATTTTCCATGACAGAAAAAAGTACCGGCGTTTATGAAAACGGATTTAAGTATCCCCTCGTTGACGCAGTGCTTCCTTTCGGGTCCACTTTAGGTACCAGTAACGAAATAATCGAAGACGAAGCTGTCATTTCTGTCAGGGACGGCATCCTGCTTATTGTATTCTCCGATGAAACCAAAGGAGGACAGGCATGATAAACGGTATTATCAGTGTTCTGGTAGTATTTGTATTCCTGGGTATAGGTTACTACTTTACAAGAACAAATAAATGGCCTGAAAGCACACCGCAGGTTTTCTCTACTACAGTAGTCCAGATTGCTGCTCCTGCAATGGCAATAACAAGTATAGAAAACAAATTCACACCTGAACTTCTGAAAGCTTCTATTCTGAATCTGGCCATTTCTGCAGCATGTGTGATCATTCTGTATTTCATGGGAAAACTGATATCACATGTATTGAGGCTTCCGCCAAAGAAAAAGGCAGTATTCGATACGACTTTCACATTTAATAACACTATGTTTATCGGTCTTCCGATAATAAGTATAGTCTTTGGAGAAAACGGGCTTCCATACCTGTTTACAGCATATCTTATTTCGCTGTCTTTCTTCTGGAGTCTCGGCGCATATACTATTTCAAAAGCTTCTGATAACATCTCAACCCCTGCTTTTTCGATACGCAGGATATTCAGCCCGGGGCTGATCGGTGTAATAATCGGCTGTCTTCTGGCCGGATTCGAACTGAGGCTTCCTGTCATACTTGAAACTTCCCTCACCTATCTCGGCGATCTGACAGTTCCTCTTTCTCTGCTTGTGATCGGTGCAAATCTTGCAAATTCTCTGTCCAAGGGAATGTTCATAATAACGGTCGATCAGGTTCTGATCATGTTAGGCAAATTTGTAATCAGCCCGCTTCTGGCATTCGGTTTGTTTACACTGTTCGGCATCAGCGGACTTCCGCTGCATGTATTCATAATGGTTGCAGCAATGCCATGCCATGCACAGACCGCTATACTCGCCCAGTTCTATGATGTGGAAGGTGAATATGCATCAAATCTCGTCAGCCTTTCAACACTGATAAGCTTATTCACGATACCGTTCTTTGCAGCGATCCTGCTGTAGTTACGATAATAAATTAGCGGAAAATCTTTTGAAAACAAGAAAAGCGATAATCGATTTTACTCGAATATCGCTTTTTGATTTTTTTGTATGGTTTTCGATAGTTTTTTATCGGAAGCATGTCCACATCAGACTTTTTCAGCAAATCGGGACAAGTCCTGCGCCGTTGGTCGCCACGCACTAAAGTGCTGCGACATATGACGGGGGACATTCCATCGATTTGCTGCGCAAATCGGGACAAGTCCTCCTATCTCTTGTTGGATTTTCTCCAGATTCCCATCTTTTCTGCATCTTTAACCAGTTCTTCTCTGAAGTCAGGGTGAGCGATGGAAACCAGTGCTTCTGCTCTTTCCCATGTAGTCAGACCTTTCAGGTTAACTTTACCATACTCAGTTACGACATAATGAGTGTTAGTTCTTGTATCTGTGCAGATGGAACCAGGTGCCAGTGTCGGCTTGATTCTTGAGTGCAGGTTGCCTGCCTTGTCAGCAAATGTGGAGGAGAAGCAGATAAAGCTCTTTCCGCCTTTGGACAGATATGCACCCAGTACGAAGTCCAGCTGTCCGCCTGCTCCGGAGATATGTTTGATACCTGCGGATTCAGCGCCAACCTGACCGAACAGGTCGATATCAACAGCGTTATTGATGGACATAAAGTTATCCATAGCGCCAACTACTCTGATATCGTTTGTATAGTCTACCGGTGCACTGTAACATTCAGGATTATTATGGATGTAATCATACAGTTTCTGAGAACCGCAGCCGAATGCATAAGTCTGTCTGCCAGGGTCTACAGTTTTGCATTTACCGTTGATTTTTCCAGCTTTTGCAATGTCAACGAATGCATCAACGTACATTTCTGTATGTACACCCAGGTCTTTCAGATCGGATTCAGCGATCAGAGAACCTACAGCATTTGGCATACCGCCGATACCCAGCTGCAGACACGCTCCATTAGGGATTTCTTCTACGATCAGTTTAGCAACTGCTTCGTCGATTTCATTAGTTGGGCCGGCTCCCAGCAGATCCATTCCGACATTTGTGGATTCAACGATGAAATCAACTTTGGAAATGTGGATTTTTTCTCCGCCAACTTCACCGCCCAGCGCTACAGGCATATTAGTATTTACTTCTACTACGATTTTCTTAGCTCTGCTGCACATGTCAGCCATATGAGAAGCAGATGGTCCGAAGTTAAAGTAACCTTCATTATCCATTGGAGCAACTCTGAACATAGCCACGTCTACCGGATCAGGCAGATCTCTGTAGTATCTTGGCAGTTCAGAATATCTGATAGGTGCATAGTATCCGATACCGTCTGCAATAGATTTTCTTTCGATTCCTGTCATATGCCAGCTGTTCCAGCACAGATGTTCAGGAGCATTTTCGATTTTGAAGATTTCAGGTTTTCTCAGAACAACACCGCCGCGGAATTTCAGTCCTCTGATGTCGTTAGCTACGATATGGTCAGCTACAGCTTTGTCCAGATCGTGAGGCAGGCCTACACCCCATCCAAAATCAACCCAGTCATCTTCTTTGATCAGTTTTGCAGCAGCTTCTGCACTGATCAGTTTCTGTTCATATTCTTTTCTGAAGTCCATTATTTTGTTCCTCTTTTCTTAAACTAAAACTAGATTTTTTTCCATAGATATCTATATTTTATACATTAAGCACATGCTCCGTCAATGTAAATTTGTGAAACAAATGACAAAAATACAAAAGTGAACCACAAACATATGCCGCGGTTCACCTTATTTTAGTTATAATGTGAGAAATTCTCCTTCACTGAACAGGTAAAGATATGACTCCTTTACCGGTTTATCTTTAATAATTTCCAGAGCTTCTCTGTACAGTTCGACCTGTTTCGTATATGTATCACGAATTCTTGTCAAAGATGCCTCTCTGTTTTCAGGATCGATATAGCTGTTTTTGTAATCTACCAGTACATATCCGTCGTCTTCTTCAAAGAAACAGTCGATCACACCCTGCACCATTACTTCAACACCGTCACTGTCTTTCATGAAGTTGAATTCAGCTTCTTTCCTGAGTTTTCCTGCCGCAGATGCCTGTGCTGCTCTCTTCCCTACTTCAGTCCTGAAGAATGCCATTATTTTATCACATTCAACAAAAGACCTTTCCTCTTCCAGCAGCTGTTCTTCAGCAATCATTCTGCTGACAAGTTCATTCATAAAGGTTTCTTCGCTTCCAGAAGCAGCTGCTTCTGCTGCTGCTTGAAAGTTCAAGACTTCCATAACCTTGTGCATCGCTGTTCCGCGTCGTGCCGCAGATGTTTCTCCGGTCGTCCTCATAAATGCAGGGACTTTCAATTCCTCTTTCTGTGTTTCATATACAGATCCCTTTCTGCTGTATTCTGTAACAGAGTATTTTGACTTTTTCCGAATTGCAACCTGATCTTCATATTCAAAACCAAGTCTATGTGACATTTGCTCATAATCTTTATTCTTTTCAGGCACAGGTACATCCAGGATAATATTACGAACTTTATCTGATATTGCAGCTTTCCGTTTATCATCGATATCTATACGCTGTCTGTCAACTATTACTTTCCGCATCCTTCCCTTCTCTGCAAGCGGTATAAGCTGATCCATGAACGAAGAAGGTTTTTTCGGTATAACGAGTTGTCCGTCATCAAGATATTTTCCAGTGCCGGTAATTATAAGCCTGTCTTTTGCACGTGTCAGTGCAACATAAAGAACACGGATAGTTTCATCCATCTCTTCTTTCTGTATCTTTCGGTCGATAAGCATCTGCAGAAGCGTTTTTCTGTGCCAGTGCTCCTGAGGATCAACTTTTGTTATTCCTATCCCCATGTCTTTGTGGGCAAAGAAACCTCTGCCGGTCTTTGAACTTACAAACTTTTTGCCTGTTCCCGCAACGATAACCACAGGGAATTCAAGACCTTTACTTTTATGTATCGTCATAATACGTACAAGATCTTCATTTTCATCTACAAGTTTAATTTGCCCTGTTTTGATCTGTCGTTTTTCTATTGCTCTTATATATGTCAGGAACCCATATATCCCGCCATAACCTGTATCCTTAAATACACGCGCCTTGTCTGCAAGCGCCCGCAGATTCGCCTGTCTCTGTTTCCCCGCAGGAAGTGCTCCGCAGTAAGTGAAGTACCCCGTATCCCACATAAGTTTCCATATGAATTCTTCCAGTGGAAGTGACCGGGACATACTCCTGAAATAGCCAATTTGCCTGAAGAAATCTGTACACTTTTCTGCCAGATCCTTATCACTTCCATTTTCACGGTAACTTTCAAGCGCCTCGTAATATGAACCCTTTCTATGTTCGAGGCGTATACGTATCATATCTTCTATTGTGAAACCGAATACAGATGAATATAATGCACTCAAAAGCGGCATATCCTGCTGTTTATTATCGATAACTGTCAGCAGATTCAGGAATACCTGGATTTCAACTGTATCAAAAAATCCTGAGCTGTCATCTACGTAAGAAGGTATATCGTGATCGCGTAATTCTTCCTGGAACACCTCGGCATAATCTTTTGTTGAACGCATCAGAATTACAATGTCCTTAAGAGAAACTGTTCTTTCGCACTCTTTTTTTGAGTCGTAAATTGTACTCCCGACGGTTGTCCGTATAAGTTCTGCCACATAATTCGCCTCGAGGCGCACAGCATTCATTTCAGCGATTTCATCAGAGATTTCCATATCATCATTTATCTGTTTGTCTATGATATGAAGCTCCGTCTTGTAATCTATTGCGCCGTTGTAAGGTTTTCCCTCTTTAAGCTCAGCATTCTTGTCATAACCTTCCATGAGGTCTCTGAATATGCCGTTCACTGTTTCAATTACAGCTTTTTTACTCCGGAAGTTATTATTAAGATCAATTTTTATGCTGTTGCTATCTTCAGGGTCATCGTATGCTTTATATCTGGCCTGAAATATTTCAGGTTCTGCAAGTCTGAATTTATAAATACTCTGTTTTATATCTCCTACTACAAACACATTATT
>JAGBGL010000086.1 GCA_017936025.1 Bacillota bacterium
AGAAATCTGCATCAGATACCTGAGCTCGGAGATGAACTTTATAAAACAAAAGAATACCTTTTGAGCATACTAAAAGAATTGGACTGTGAAATAACAGAAGTGCTTAATTCAGGACTCCTGGTGTACTTTGACAAAGGTAAAGAGACTACTGTGGGCTTCAGAGCGGATATGGATGCTCTGCCTGTAACTGAAGTAAATGAGGTTCCGTATAAGTCCACTCACGAAGGCAGAATGCATGCCTGCGGACATGACGGCCATATGACTCTGGCCCTGGGCCTTGCGGAATATGCGGCATCTCATGATACAAAACATAACATACTGATCATTTTCCAGCCTGCTGAGGAGATCCTGGGCGGCGGACAGCAGATGTGCGAATCGGGTGAAATCAATAAATATGATCCAATAGCATTTCTGGCATTTCATATGTGGCCTTTTGCAGAAGCAGGCAAAGTCGTTACAAAGAGCGGTGCGATTTTTTCACAGCTTACGATCCTGGATGTGGACTTTACAGGGACTTCCGCTCACGTAACGCAGCCGGAAAACGGTGTGAATGCGCTCCATGCGGCCAGCATGTTCATAGATGATGCGTATAAGAAACATGCGGATATCTGTGCAAATGCACAGGGGCCTGAAGACAAAACGATTCTGGGAATGTGCGTTATGGAATGCGGAACAGCGTTCAATATAATTCCTAATAAGGCTACAGTTAAAGGATGCGTGAGATCGTTTTCAGATGAAAATGACAAACTGCTGATGGAAACTGTAAGAACTTCTGCAGAAACCATGGCTGCGAAAATCGGTGCAGGCACAGATATCAGAATCATAAACACATGTCCCGCAGTTATAAATGACACTGCACTTTACAAAAAAGCTAAAGAAATGGGGGCAGGTGAACTGGAAGCACCTCAGCTGGTATCAGAAGACTTTGCGCATTTTTCAAAGCTCGCACCGTCACTGCTGATGATGCTGGGAACAGGCACGGGAATTCCGCTCCACGGAGATACTTTCGATTTTAGCGAAGAAGTCCTGGTAAAAGGCGTGGAATTCGCAGCGAAACTGATAGAAAATATCTGATTTCAGGTTACAGAGACTCGAAGTAATAGAAAGGAACGGTACATCATGAAAGTAGGTAAGAGATATGCATTAACAGATGTTTCCGTAATAGACGGCAACGGAGGAAAACCTGTAAATAATCAGGCAGTGATTATTAACGACGGATATATTGAAAAAGTATGTCCGGCAGATGAATTGAATGATGATCCTATCGAGAAAATCAGTTTACCGGGGAAATATGTAATGCCGGGACTCATCGATTCCCATGTACATACTTTAGGTATAACAGACCTGAAATACTGGGGACAGATCGAGTATTCGGCGGCACTGACATACAGTTACAGTCAGGCACTCCGCATGCTGAAATACGGATTTACCAGTGTACGTGATATATCTGAAAATGGAGTATACCTCAAAAGAGCATTTAATATGCCGGGTGTTACAGGTCCCCGTATTGTTGCCTGCGGCCGGGGACTTAACAGAACAGGCGGTCATGCAGATGTTACATTATACAATGAACTGGACTTTGAAGAAAAGAATAATATGGTGGCATACCGTGCGGATGGTGCAGATGAATGCAGGAAGGCAGTCAGAAGAATCTTGAGAACCGGAGCTGACCAGATCAAATTCTGGGCAACAGGAGGCGGAAATAACTTTATTGACCGTTATACGGACATTCACTACTCAGAAGAAGAAATCCGTGCCATCTGCGAAGAGGCAAAACTCATAGAAGGTACAAAAGTTCTTGTGCACTGCGAAAACCCTGAGCTTTCTAAGATCTGCATCGAAGCCGGCGTAGACTCTATTGAACATTGTACCGGATATGCACCGTTCTTATGTGATCTGATGAAGGAAAAGGATGTTTATCTTGTGCCGACAATGCGTCTTTTGACAAAATGGGTGGAAGACGTTGTTACAGGTGATTTTGAGGCATTCCTTAATGAAACGATTCCAAAGTTTTTCCAGAGAGATTTCCTGATCCCTTCTGCTGTCAGCAAAGAGGAACAGGACCAGGCAGAAGTGGAAGAAGTCAAGGCAGCGTTCCGTCATGCGGTTGAAAACGGAATAAAAATCGGTCTGGGATCGGATACATGTTTTGAAAAATTGATGCCTTACGGCTGGTATGGCGTTCTGGAAATGGAGAGTATGCAGGAATGCGGCATGTCTCCGGAACAGGTAATCTGTTCTGCTACAAAGATCAATTCCGAAATCCTCGGACTGGAAAATGCCCTTGGAACTGTTGAAGAAGGTAAGCTGGCTGACCTTTTGGTCATCAATCAGGACCCGACGGAAGATGTTCGTGTTTTCCAGAATGACGATATTATAGAATACATATTTATGGGCGGAGAACTTGTTGTGGATCATGGAAGAATGATCCTGTAAACTCAAAAAATACGGCCGGAAAGGGCTGACCAAGGAGGAGACCAGGATGATGAAAGCCTATACAAACGGAAAAATATATACAGTTAATGAAAACCGAGACTGGGCAGAAGCCGTTGTGATCGACGGCAGCCGCATAGCATATGTCGGAGACACGGCAGGTGCGGAAGCTTTTGTTGCAGGCAAAGATGCTGAGATTGTAGACATGGATGGAAAACTGATGCTGCCGGGTTTTATTGACGGACACTGCCATCCTATTATAGGAGCTTTTTATAAATCAGGAATACTTCTTAATGGATTATTTACTCTTGATGAGATGCTCGCAGAAGTAAGAAGATACATAGAAGAACATCCGGGAAAGGAATACTATTCCGGAAAAGGCTTTGAAGAATCCTGGTTCATTGAAAATGAAAAAGAACCTGATAAATCAATGCTTGATGGCATATGTGATGATGTGCCTGTCGTTATTCTGGGTACAAGCGGACATGTTGCATGGTGCAACTCCTGTGCATTGGAAAAAGCGGGAATTACCAAAGATACGCCGGATCCGCATCCCGGACGCAGCTACTTTGCCAGAGACGAAGAAGGAAATCCTACAGGGTATCTGATCGAAGGCATCGCAGTGACAATGGTGACAGATAAGGTCGAGGTCATTGATTTTGAAGAGGTAAGCGGCAACCTTATGGAAATATCGGATGATTATGCTTCAAAAGGAGTGACTTCCATCTGTGACATGGGCGGCTTCGGCGGCATGATCGATTACATGGGTACCGGACTTATAGACCTGGTGAAAAAAGATCATCTTAAGCAGAGATTCAATGGATGCGGAATAATGGTAAACAGTATCGGCGAAGTTGATGATGGCATAGCGATCACAAAGGAACTGAAGAGCAGAATGGACAGCGATAAATGCAGATTTACATTCGTGAAAATGTTCCAGGACGGAACCCTGGAAGATCTGACAGCAGCTATTTCCAAGCCGTATATTCCTACGGGAACGGCACCTGATACATTTTTCACTGATGATGAAATAATCGAGGCCGGATTTAAAGTCGCTGAAAGTGGTTTTGATATCAACATTCACTGCATCGGTGATATGGCATCACACGGCCTCGTTAAAATGACGAAAGCTTTAAGGGATGCAGGAAACAGAGACACAAGAGTTACTAATTCACATTCTTCATATTTCTATGAAGGCGATGTTTCTGAATTCGGAAAGCTCGGGATTCTTGCTAATACCACTTATGTGTGGCATGCAGCTTCTGAACTGGAAGAAGAGGTTATTCCTAAGGATCTTCCGAATTCATATGAAATGAAATCTGTCCTGAACGGAGGAGGCAGAATAGGGGCCGGATCAGATTTTCCTGTAGACGTATTCGGAAATGAACCTGTCAAGGGCCTGCAGATGGGATGTACAAGGAAGATGTATAGAGAGGATGTTCTTCCGGGTTCATTTGAACTGAAGCCCGAATCTGAAAAGCTGTCCATGGATGATGTTATTACATCGTATACTATCAGCAATGCATACCAGATGCGTATGGAAGATAAAATCGGTTCTATTGAAGTAGGAAAATATGCGGATCTGGTTATCCTGGACAAAAATGTTTTTGAAATACCATTAGAAGAAGTTTATATGACGGAAGTATGCGAAACTATAATGAATGGTGTAACTACTTACTCTAAATAATGGAGGTGCATATATGTACGGTTTAATTAACGGAAAAATCTATACAGTAAACGGAGTTGACTGGGATCAGAAACCTGTCAGTGCGATGGCAGTAGCTGATGATGGAAAGATTCTGGCTGTCGGAACAGAAGATGAAATCAAAGCAGTTCTCGGAGAAGGCGCACAGCTGCATGACCTGGGCGGAAAAACAGTTGTTCCGGGATTCGTTGATGCACATACTCATATTCCGGGGACGTCCCTGACAGAACTGTATCTGGTGGATTTATATGGGGCATTTGATAAAGAAGAGACTCTGAAGAGAATCAGAGACTTCATCGAAGCACATCCTGAAAACGAATCTTATTACGGACTGGGGTTCAACATGGGAGTCGTTCAGAAAGACCCTGCAGATATGCCTGTTGCATGGCTGGATGAAATCTGCAGCGATAAACCGATCAATCTGAAATCCTATGACGGACATACGCAGTGGCTCAACACATGTGCCATGGATAAACTGGGTATCACGAAGGATACTGTCACACACGGTTCCGGCATGATCCAGAAAAATGAAGAGGGAGAACTGAAAGGCGTATTTACAGATGTAAGAGATATTGGGCTTGACGATCCAGTGTTTACAGATGAGCAGCAGGTTGCAGCATTGAAGCATTACATAAAGAAAATGAATGCATGGGGATACACATCTCTCAACAGCATGGCACCTACTTTCGGTGTAAGCTTTGATAAATATCTGGATGTGGAAAAAGACGGTGATCTGACTATGCGTGCAACTATCGCAAATCTGATCTACAGTGAACATCCGGCAGAAGATATGGAAGAACTCTTCCGAATGAAAGACAGAATCAAATCAGACAAGCTGAAAGTTCAGACTGCAAAGTTCTTTATGGACGGCGTTGTTGAAGGAAATACAGCATGGCTGAAAAAACCTTATGATCCTGCAGCAGGACTGGGTGATAATTACAATGCACCTCCTGAGTGGGATACAGAAGAATTGAAAAAGTACTTCCGCATGGCGGCAGAAGGCGGCTTTGGTATCCACTGCCACTGCATCGGTGATGCGGCAAGCAGCCAGGCGCTTGATGCATTTGAATCTATTCAGGATGTAGATACTGACTGCAGAGGCGCGATCACACATCTGCAGGTTGTTGACCGGGCAGATATCGACCGTTTTGCTGATATGGGTATTATTGCAGCGATCCAGACATTCTGGCATCTGAAGGAACCTGATTTCTACGATGAAATCGACCTGGCGTCCCTTGGTAAAGAAAGAGCAGAGAATGAATATCCTGCAAAATCTTTTGTAAATAAAGGCGTAAGAATAACTGCTTCCGGCGACTTCCCTGTATCTTTCATGAATAATCCATTCATGGGAATCAGAGCCGGCGTTACAAGAAACCTGTACAGCCTTGCTTACTATGGCGAAGAAATCACAGATATCGATGATCCTAGATTCCTCCTGAATCCTGAAGAAAGACTCAGCGTGAAGGATATGATCGAAGCATATACTATCAACGGAGCATACCAGATTTACAGAGAAGATGAAGTGGGAAGCCTGGAAGCAGGTAAGTTTGCGGACTATCTGATTCTGGATGCAGATCCTCTGACAATCGACCCTCTGAAGCTGGATGGAATCAAGGTTTTACATACAGTATTTGAAGGTAAAAAGGTTGTGTTCTAACACATAAAAAGGTATAATTATAAACAGTGTTAATAACGGAAATGTTATTACATAAATATTATTATTATTTTCAAGAAAGGAGAAAAGACTATGGCAAAATATACAGGCGGTCAGGTATTAACTGACAGCATAGAAGGTCTGAAAAAGAAAAAATTTACATTGGCAACAATGACATTCTTTATCTATTGTGCATGTGCAGGCGGCGCGTTCGGTATCGAATCCATGATTTCCGCAGCAGGTCCTGGACTGACACTGTTACTGCTGGTTCTGATTCCATTCTTATGGGGTCTGCCAATCGGTTTATATTCATCTGAATTATCCAACCTGGCACCGGTAGAATCAGGTCCATATGTATGGATGAAGATGGCATACGGTGAATTCTGGGGATTCTCCATGGGATGGTGGATCGTACTCGCTAACTATCTGACAGGTGCTGCATACGTAGTACTGGCAGTAGACTACATGGGAATGTTCTTCACAATGACTCCTGCAATTGCATTCGCTTTAAAAGCTGCAATTATCATTATCTTTACGATTATTAACCTGAGAGGTCTTGAAGAAGTATCCATTGCAAGTACAATCTTCAGTATCATTATCCTGATCGGATTCGCTGCTGTTACATTTGTTGGTTTTGCTAACTGGCAGTACAGCCCAATCGATCCGTTCATGGCTTCCGGTCAGGACGCACTGTCCAGCTGGGGCGTTGGTATCGCTGTAGGTATCTGGATGTACTGCGGATACATCTGCATTTCCTTCCTGGGCGGAGAACTGGAAAATCAGGAAATCCTGCCAAAAGGTATGAAACTGGGTATCTTCATCATCGCACTGTCTTACATCCTGCCAACATTTGCAGGTATCGTATCCACAGGTCCTTGGTATGACTGGGGTACTTCCATCGACTATTCCACAGTACTGACTCAGCACGTTGGTACATGGGCTGGTATGGCATTCATGATCGTTGCAGTAGTTGGTCAGTGTGCTATCTTCAATGCTGCTATCACAGCTGCTTCCAGATCCTTCATGGTTCTGGCTGAAGATAATCTGTGCCCAAGATTCCTGGCAAAACTGTCCAAGAACACTAAAGTTCCTGTATGGGCAATCCTGCTGCTGGGCGCAATCAACCTGATCCTGGTTAACATGAATTTTGAAATCCTGGTAACAATCCTGTCACCGGTTCTGTTCGTACTGTATGTTGGTCTGGCATTTGCATTTGTTAAGATCAGAAAAACTCATCCGGTTGAACTGAGAGGAGATCTGTACTATGTTAAAGGCGGCAAACTGGCTGAAATCTACATCTGCGGAGGTCCTCTGCTGTTAGGTCTCGTCGGTATGCTGGTTAATGGTACTGAATACTTCCTGTTAGGATTCATCGGTATCTTCTTCGTAGTTCCACTGTACATCATATTAAAACCTGTTTACGGCGGATTCAACAAGAGAGACCCTGAACAGTTCCCGCTGAATCCTAAGACTAAACTGGCTCCTGGGGACATCACTAGATTTGGTATCTTCTGCCTGATCTTTGGTGTGATCTGCTTCTTCGGTTCTTTCTGGCTGGTATTCTACGAAGGATCCTGGGGTCCGGAATATTATCTGGCTACATATGGTTCCGGTCTGATGTCTGACTTCTGGGCAATGATCGGTGTTGCTAGATGGGCAGGTGCAGCTATGCTGATCGTAGGTGCTGTATTAGCACTGGTAGGTAAGAAAGCTGACCCTATTCCAAAAGAAGATTATTAAAAACAAGGCTGAGAAATCAGCACACAAAATAACAGTCGAAGGACTTTAAACTAAACCTTAAATGTAAAATAATAATAATAACACAAAAAGTGCCTGGCTCAGTGAGTCAGGCGCTTTTGATTTAATAAATGTTCAGTGACTGTATGGTATCAAGAATCTCATGAACTTCCTTCATGTTCAGAGGATGATATGAAGTCTCCCATGTGAAAAAGAAATTGTATCCAAGGTAAAGTCCATGCTTCTGATAATCATTCAGCTTTTTCATTGTCTTTTTCAAATAATCCGGATCATCCATTTTCCCGAAATGCTCTAAATATATTATGCGTCTTATTCCCGGAAGCAGTATAGCAAAGTCAGGATAATAATTGCGGAAGCCGCACCATATTTCCGGCTCACAGCGGAATATCATTTTTCTTTGTTCCAGTGTGCTGCCAATCAGGGCTTCGGATTTTGATCGTACCTGTATTCCGCCGGTTGTGTAGTGTTCCTCAACGAAAGGAGCAGGATTTCTTTTATATGGCTGAGAAGCCCATGTGATAATATTAATGTCATCTGCAGGAAACAAGATGTCGCTCGGATTATTATGGTATACGTCCGGCAGGTGATTGTGTATTTGTATTGGGTCATAAAAGACCTCGTTTTTAAGAAATTCTTTGCAAATTTTGGCTCGTTTTTGCACTGAAGATAAACCGGCCTTTATATGTCGCCGTAAAGAAAGCTCATCGACAATTTTGGAATCATTTACAGGGACCTGATACCTGCGTCCGTTTTCGGTGTATGCTCTGTACGGATGGCCGTTTCTGTTTAAAAGAGAACCCCTTGTTAATACTTTTAATTCCTTTTGAAAATCATGCTGGAGCTTATCAAATCGATTCATCTCATCTGAAATGAGATTGTGTAATAAAATTTGTTTATCCATTTTAAAATCCCCCTTTTCTCGAATTGTGTTGGTAATTATTTACAGTATAACGACCTTAAGGGCGACTGTCAATATTTACCAACAAATAAAAAGGGGGAGGGTACGGCCTGAGGTAAGATCACTCTGTTTGCAACATTTGTTGCTCAACCGCCGCGTGCCTACAACATTTATCTCTTCTCCAATGCCTGTTTGCAAACAAAGGAAGCACAAACGGGCATTGTTTACTAAAACCGAGTAAACAAATCTGCATTTTCATAAACTTGTTGTAAAAACCGTTATCAGAAGCAGAATTTTCCTGTAAATCGCCTGTGATTTTTACTACAAAATCACAATTCTGTCCTTCTGTTTGCAAACGCGCCGCAGGATTTCCCTGATTTGCTGCAAAAAACAAAAGACCGGCTTCGGAAATCCGAAGCCGGGTAAGTCAGCTTTATTTTACTGTATTGATCAGGATATCGTAGATACCTTTACTGATTTTCTTTACTGCACCGCCGGAGATGTTGCACACTACAGTAACCTGTGCATCCAGCTGCGGACAGATCCAGTGGCTGGCACGGAAACCGATGTCAGTTCCTTCGTGACCGATGATCTTGTATCCGTCCTGTTCTCTCATGAACCATCCCAGACCCATATGCTCACCGTTATTTGGAACCAGTGCATGCTTAGTCCAGATTTTTTCATAAGTTTCTTCTTTGAACACGCTCTTTCTCAGATGAGCCTTGCCCCATTTTTCCAGGTCGAATACTGTAGTAGTCAGGCAGGAACTTGGTGCGTGTTCTCTGTTATATGGATAAATTTCAACGAATGTCCAGTTTTTGTTTTCGTCCTTATCGTGAGACATTACGCAGCCCGCTTTTTTCAGGGCTTCCAGATCCAGATTTGTATCGCCGTCCAGCATATCAGGTGTATAGAAAGTGGAACTGTCCATGCCCAGTGGCTTCAGGAATCTGTCCATCATGTAATCTTCAAAAGTCATTCCGGAACGTTCAGTAATGCACAGTCCCAGCAGTTCATATGCCAGAGAACTGTAGCAGAACCTGTTTTCATCAGGATGCCACAGCATGCCGGATTCACGTACTTCTGCACTCAGTGCATAGTTCTTCAGTGCATCATCACCGAATTTAGGGTCATACCATCTGTCATCTTCATAGTTGCCCATACCGGATGCATGACACATTACCTGCCAGATTTCAACGTCTTTTACTCTGTCATCACCGACTTCCAGATATGGAAGCACATCTACCAGCTTTTCATCAAATCTGATTTTGCCTTCTTCCACCAGCTTTGTAATACCGCATGCAGTAAACATTTTTGACACAGAAGCCATATGGAAAATGTCTTCAGGCTTTACCGGTTCATTTGTTCTGATATCAGCTACGCCAACACCTTTTGCATATTCCAGGCCAGCCTGTCTTTCGCTTCCTCTGTCGCCGACGGAAACGGAAACAGCAACGCCCGGAAGGTTGTAAAGTTCACGTGCTTCCACTAAATATTCATCTAACTGTTTTATAATATTGTTCATTGTACTCTCCTTGCTTTTGCATTAAAACGCAAGTATAATTATATCATACAATTGTAAAGTGAGGTAACGAAAATATGCTATACCGTAAATTTAATAAAACAGGTCAGGACGTATCCCTGTTAGGCATGGGAACAATGCGTCTGCCGCTTGCTGAAGACGGCAGCATCGATGAAGCTACTGCCATCGAAATGATCCACCACTCCATCGATCAGGGAATCAATTATGTAGATACAGCCTATATGTATCACAAAGGTAAGAGTGAAGAACTGGTCGGCAAAGCTCTGAAAGACGGATACCGCGAAAAGGTCCTGCTGGCTGATAAAATGCCTGTATGGCTGGCTAAAGACGAAGAAAAAATGAAGGAAATCTTCGAAACTCAGTTTGAACGACTGGACGTTGACTGCATCGATATGTATCTGGTCCACAGTGTTGACGGTCCTATCTGGAGACGTGCACAGAAATTCAATCTGATGGATTTCCTGTATGAAAAACAGGCTGAAGGTAAAATCAAACATATCGGTTTTTCTTTCCACGGAGATCTGGATTTATTTAAAGAAGTCATCGACATGTATGACTGGGACTTCTGCCAGATCCAGCTCAATTATATGGACAAAGAATTCCAGGCCGGTGTGGAAGGTCTTAAATATGCGGCTTCCAAAGGAATCCCGGTTATTATCATGGAACCTCTGAAGGGCGGTAAACTGACAGACAAGCTGCCTGCTTCTGTAAAAGAACTGTGGGATAATGCACCTGTAAAGAGAACGCCTGCTGAATGGGGGCTGCGCTGGGTAGCAAATCATCCGGAAGTTATGTGTATCCTGAGCGGTATGAGCAATCCTGAACAGCTGGCTGAAAATCTGAGAATCATGGATCAGGCACAGCCAAACAGCCTGACTGAAGAAGAGCTGGCTATCATTGATAAGGCTTCTGCTGAATATAACAAGCTGATCCAGTACTCCTGCACAGAATGCAGATACTGTATGCCATGTCCAAAGAAAATCGACATTCCAGACAATATCAGCTATTATAACGAATGGTTCCTGTATGACGGAAACCCTAAAGTAAAAGCTGACTTCTTTACATTCACTATTGAGGGCCGCAGAGCAAGTGCATGCGTAGCCTGCAAGGCATGTGAAGAAAAATGTCCTCAGCATCTGCCGATAGCAGAAATCATGGCAAAAACTGCAGATTTATTTGAGAAATAAAGCTAACTTGCCCGGCTTCGGATTTCCGAAGCCGGGCTTTTGTTTTTTGCAGCAACCCTGGGGAATCCGGCGGCGCGTTTGCAAACAGGCAGCGGAAATGCAGCAAAAACATAAAAAGCCGCCTCGAAGGCGGCGAATGTGCAGTAAAATCTGTCAGGAACTATTAAATCTGGATAAATTCTATGAATTCATCGAAATCGTCGAAATTGCTTTCCACAAATTCGTACAGCACGGGCTCCTTGAATTCATATTTGCCGGTTGCAACGACATAAGGAGACAGAACGCTTTTACGCAGATCTTTTTCCAGTGCGTGGATGCCGGGCAGGTCATATGCTGCAGCCAGCAGCTGACCTGAATCGGTAAGATAATATATCCCTGCAACATCAGCACTGAGCATGAAGATCTGTCTGTTCACATGGTCGTTGTGGTTGTGGAACATCATATACAGCTTACCGTTCCTGTGCGGAGTGATCAGGCAGTTGAGAGGCACCTGACCTAAAAGCGATGCAAATTCATCGACAGGGATCATTGTTTCATAAACCGTGATAAATTCAGGTTTCGCCAGCATCATAGCGGCTTCTGCAGAACTGATCATAAAGCCGGAACATTCTTCAAAAGAAGAGATCAGCAAATCATCGTCCACAGTCACGCGTGAGACAATGAGATGGTACTGTCCGCTGTATTCGATCAGTGATTCACACAGATATGCACCGATTTCATCAGGATCCTCATCAATAGTATTCTTGCAGAATGTTGCCTGCGGATGCTGTTTTTTATACAGCTCCAGCGGCACGTCCGGGCGGCAAAGCCAGGAAGCTGCTTCGTAATCGTGACCGAAACAGCGCATCAGGAAATAGTTGATGGCATGATAGTCGGAAGCAATCGGGTCACACAGCTTGTATACCAGCTGCCATTTTTCAGCTTCTGTAAAGCCCTCTGGTTCTGACAGCATGAACTCATATTCATCGATGCCTTCGGGCAGCGGGATGCCGCGTTCTTTGTTGAACAGCAGATATTTCCACAGGACTGCGCGTACCTCGTGTTCGGTGAGTTCATTTTTTCTTCCTCCGAGACCATTGATCATCGTCTGTTCTATGGAAGCAATTTTCTCCACCTGATTGCCCATCACACTGCGGTAATTTTCAAAACCGTATTCTTCGGCATCTAAATAGAAGAACTGATGAAAATCAGGATTTGATGGGTACTCGGGAAGCTTCCAGTGGACATACATTCCCATGACCCCCATCAGTCTTGTGTTAGTTATATATGCGCCGGCAAATTCTTTTTCGGCGGTTCCTTTAGAAGGAGACAGACCTCCTTCGATTACTGTTAATACCGGTTTACTCAATTTGATTTACCTCATAAAAAAGATATTTAAAGTATATACAAATTTATAGGAAGATACAAGTGGCAGCACCTATTGACATCTAACTCAATTACTGTATAATAGTAGGGTATGAAAAATTAATAGAAATCCTTATTAAGAGTGGCAGAGGGAATAGGCCCTGTGAAGCCCGGCAACCGGCGGTCAGAGATGACAGACAAGGTGCTACCTCCTACAGAATATAATATATTCTGAAAGATGAGGAACGATAACGCAAAAAATCAGACCACTTCTTGAAGAAGAGGTTTTTTAATGCCCTGCCCAAACCTATGGTTTGGCGCGCAGGACACACACTAAGCCGCCCAAATTTTAATTTGGCGCGCGGCGTCAGTGTAATGCCCTGCGTAAGCAGTGGTAATTTCGGGTATGAGGATTCTATATAGGAAGAAAACAGGAGGATAAAAGATGAGAAAATTATTTACTTCAGAATCAGTAACAGAAGGGCATCCTGATAAAATCTGTGACCAGATTTCCGATGCGGTACTGGACGCATTACTGGCAGCAGACCCTAACAGCCGTGTTGCATGCGAAACAGCTATTACAACAGGCCTTGTACTGGTAATGGGAGAAATCACTACAGATGCATATGTAGATATTCAGAAACTGGTAAGAGAGACAGTTGATAAAATCGGATATAATCGTGGCAAATACGGATTCGATGCTCACACTTGCGGCGTTATCACAGCTATCGATGAACAGTCTGCTGATATCGCTATGGGTGTCGACCACTCTCAGGAAGCTAAGAGCGGAGAGCACGATGAAGCTGAGGAAACAGGTGCAGGAGACCAGGGTATCATGTTCGGATATGCATGCAACGAAACACCTGAACTGATGCCGATGCCTATCGCGCTGGCACACAAGCTGTCCAGAAGACTTACAGAAGTAAGAAAATCCGGACTGCTGGATTATCTGAGACCTGATGGAAAAACTCAGGTAACAGTTGAATATGATGATGATAAGATCGTCAGAGTTGACACTGTACTGGTATCTTCCCAGCACGACCCTGATGTGACACAGAAACAGATCAGAAAAGACATCATCGAACATGTTATCAAACCTATCATCCCTGCAGAACTGCTGGATGATGAAACTAAATATTTCGTAAATCCTACAGGACAGTTCATCATCGGCGGACCTCACGGAGACTCCGGCCTGACAGGAAGAAAAATCATCGTAGATACTTACGGCGGATATGCACGCCACGGCGGAGGAGCATTCTCCGGCAAAGACCCTACAAAAGTTGACCGTTCCGCAGCGTACGCGGCAAGATACGCGGCTAAAAACCTGGTAGCAGCAGGACTGGCTGACAAATGCGAGATCCAGCTGGCTTACGCTATCGGTGTAGCTCATCCGGTATCTATCCTGGTAGACTCTTTCGGAACAGGCAAAGTTTCCGATGAAAAACTGGCAGAACTGGTTGCAGAACACTTTGACATGAGACCTGCGGCAATCATCCGCGACCTGGACCTGAGAAGACCTATTTATCAGCAGGTTGCAGCATACGGCCACATGGGAAGAACAGACATCGATGTACCTTGGGAAAGAACAGACAAGGTGGAAGCACTGAAAGCCAGTGCAGGAATCTAATATATGCGGAGGACTCAGAAAATGGGAATCAAAGTTGTTAAATTCGGCGGATCATCTGTTGCAGATGCTATCCAGCTGCAGAAGACAAAAGAAATAATCACAGCTGATGCGGACCGTAAGTTTGTTATCGTATCCGCACCGGGAAAACGTTTTGATGGAGACACAAAGATCACAGACCTGTTATATCTGTGCAAAACACATATCGAACACAATCTGCCTTACGAGCAGCTGTTCCAGGTAGTATGCGACCGCTACAGAGTAACAGAAGTAAACCTGGGCGTTACAGTTGATCTGAACGATGAATTTGAAGCGATCAAGGCAGAACTGGAAAAAGGAGCTTCCGCTGACTATATTGCCAGCAGAGGCGAATACCTGAACGCGATCGTTATCGCAGCGTATCTGGGATATGACTTCGTAGATGCAGCGGGGCTGGTTAAATTCAATGAAAGAGGAAGATTCCTTCCTGAAGAAACTAATGAAGCGCTGAAAGAAGAACTGGCTAAACACGAACGTGTTGTAATGCCGGGCTTCTACGGTTCCAAACCTGACGGCAGCATCGTTACATTCTCAAGAGGCGGATCTGATATCACAGGATCTCTAGTAGCAAGAGCTGTTGAAGCAGATGTTTACGAAAACTGGACTGACGTTTCCGGACTGCTGATGGCTGACCCGAGAATCATTCCTGATGCAAAACCGATCAGTACGATTTCATATAAAGAACTGAGAGAACTGTCTTACATGGGTGCTTCCGTACTGCATGAAGATGCAGTGTTCCCTGTAAGAAAAGCAAATATTCCTATCAATATCCGTAACACAAACAGACCTCAGGATCCGGGAACAATGATCACTGCAGAACCTGCAAAAACTGAGCAGGTAATCACTGGTATTGCAGGTAAGAAAGACTTCACTGTAATCGCGATCTACAAAACAGGCCTGTCTGATGAAAGAGGATTTATCAGAAGACTGGCAGGCATCTTCGAAGATTACGATCTTCCTATCGAACACCTGCCAAACGGTATCGATACAGCTTCCGTAGTAACTTCCTCCAAACTGATCGACGGACACCTGGATGAAGTTCTGGAAGAAATCGAACAGCAGATCAAACCTAACGAAGTTGAGGTTATCGAAGACATGTGTCTGATCGCAACTGTAGGTTCCGGAATGGCTTACAGACCGGGTACTGCGGCAACACTGTTCAAAGCGCTTGCTGATGCGGGCATCAATATCCGCATGATCGACCAGGGTTCCAGCGAAATGAACATCATCGTCGGTGTTGATAACAAACATAAAGATGCTGCGATCGAAGCGATCTACAGAGCTTTCGAAGAATAATCAAAATGTGAAACGGGCAGAGAAATCTGTCCGTTTTTTTGATATAATAGGCGTATATGCAATATAAAGGGGAAGCCTGATGAACATATGGAAGATACTCGAAATAGAAGCAACTAAAGACAAGGACGCCATCCAGGCTGCATACAGGGCAAAACTCATGAAGACTCATCCGGAAGACGATCCTGAAGGATTCATGGAACTCCGCCGCGCGCTGGAAGCTGCAATTGCGGAAGCAGACAGGCCTGATGAGGCAGAGCCTGAGCAGGAAAGGCCTGACTGGGGCGACGGCCCTGTGGGTGAATGGATGCAGAAAGTGGACGAAGTTTACAATACATTCTCACGCCGCAGGGATCCGGCGGAATGGGAAAAGCTGCTTGCTGACGATGTGTGCGTCAATCTTGATACAAAACTGGAAGCAAGAAGCAGCCTGCTCAGATACTTCATGGAGAATTACTTCATCTCACAGGAAGTTATGATGCTGCTGGACCGTCATTTCGGATTTATAGAAAACATGGAAGAACTTGTGGAAGAATTCCCGCGTAACTATCTGGACGTGATCATTGTGCAGGGGATGAAGAGACAGGAATATCCGCCTTATGAATATCTGACAGGTGACGATTCATGTGACTTTGACGGATACCTGAGAGCGGGGATCAGACTGTCCCAGTGCATAAGTTCCGGGGATACTGACAAAGGGATCGCTGTAGTGGAAGAAATGAAGGATATGGGTATCGATAACCCGTTCCTGGAAATAGATTACGCAAAGGTGCTGTGTCAGGCCCAGCGGTTTGATGAGGCAAAGTTCTGTCTGGAAGAACTCATGGAAGAATATCCGGAAATCGATGATGTGTATCTGATGAATGGCGATGTATGCTTCTTTCTTGAAGAATATGAAGAGGCATTTGCTTCTTATACACAAATCCTGGACAAGGATCCGGGGCAGGAATGGGGACTGCAGGGAAAGGCAAAGTGCCTGATGAAAAAGGGCGAGTTCAGAGAGGCCAACGAAATTTTCGTGCAGCTGGTCGAGGACTTCCCGTACGATATGGATACTGCAGCCTGGTTGAAAGAATGTAACAGACAGTATATAGAGCACCTGAAAAAAGCCATAGAAGAAGATGACTCTCAGGATCTGCTGATGGACCTGGGGTGGTGCTATTATCAGAATGAAGAATATGACCAGGCCATCGCACTGATGCAGTATGTCGAGCCTGAAGAAAAACACAGAATAGGTTATGAGAGCCTGCTGGGCAGATCGGCGATGAGTGTGGACCGTTATACAAAGGCGCTGAAACATCTGCAGAAATGGGAAGCACTGCTGGAAGACCTGCCGCCATCAGAAGAGAATGATGAGAAACGCAGAAAACAGATGCCGTTCTGCATCATGCTGCAGAGCTATGCATGGGAAGAACTGAATGACAGGGAAAAGTCCATGGAACTGGCAGAGCGTGCGATGCAGCTTGATCCCGCAGACGAAGAACCTGTGCTGCAGAAAGGGATGCTGCTGTCAAAAATGTGGCTTCTTGAAGAGGCTGTTGAATGGTTCACAAAGGCGATCGAAATGAAGCCTGACAATCACTCTTCTTATGTGATGCGTGCACGTGCGCTGTTCCACATGGGATATTACAGTGATGCCTACAATGACTGTGAAAAGTCACTTGAAATATTCCCGTATGAGCTGGCGGCATATGTTTTTAAGATAAAGACACTGATCGAAGTCGGACAGTTCGACAATGCGGACCAGCTGGTGGCGTACCTGGACAGCGAAAATCTTTCCGGCAGTGAACTGGAATTCCTCAGAGGATTCGTGCTGGAAGCAAGAGGTGACAAGGAAGCTGCAAGGGAAATATATCAGCGCATCATCGACACTCCTGATGATAAATCAAAAGATGTTTTCATAGTGCATGACCTTGCGGAAGTTTATCATCACATGGCGGTGCTTCAGTACCACACAAAAGGCGCGACTTACAGCCAGGTGGAAGAGCTTCTGGAGAAAGCTTATGAAGAGAATCCGAGGGATGCATTTGTGCTGGAAATGCGAGCGGAAATCGCTGCAGAAAGAAAGCAGTACCAGAAGGCTCTGGATATATATAAGGAACTGGCTTCCGCTGCGCCGGGCAGACGCGGTGTCTACGGCGCGATGGACAATATGGCGAGAGAACTGGATCTGTGGGAGGAAGCGATAGGATATGCGGAAAAGCAGGTACAGCAGACTCCGACAGGCTATGCTTATATGAGAAGAGGCCAGCTGTATGCATACATGAACCGCAATGAAGAGGCCGAGGCTGACTTTAAGATGGCTATGCATCTTGCACCGGAACTGCCATATCCATATAATTATATGGGAGTGCTGATGGAAAGCTACGAGAAAGAATCCGAAGCGCTCAAGCTGTTTAAGACAGCCATTGAAACCGGTGAAAGGGAAAATGATATCTGCACAGAGGCATACCACAATGCGGCAAATCTGTGCATGAGACACAACCTTTTCGATACGGCTGCTATGTGGCTGAACCGCGGATATGCGCTTACGGGCGACAGCTCTTTCCTGTATGAAAGCGTTGTTGCAATGCGCCGTGCGGGAGAATTCGACGATGCGGAACAGCTGCTTGAAGAATATGCAAATAAAGAAAATTTAGATAGAACATCCGGAAAATATGCGATAGAACTTGCACATATATACAGGGAAAAAGGTCTGGACCGCCATGCTCTCGATATATACGAAGCGTTCAGTGATGAGAGCTGTGATGCTGCGCTGGAAGCAGGCAAGATCCTGATGTACAGAGGCAAACACAAGAAGGCCTTAAAGTTCATGAAGAAGGCGATAGAGCTCTACAAGGCGGAGAATCCGAAGGGGGAGAATGCTTTCTTCCTCAGCGAGTTCTATCTGTGGGCTGCGAAAGCGGCTATGGAAGGCGGACTCAAGAAAGAAGCTCATGAGCTTGCAATTGAGGGCTTTGACCTGATACCGGATGATTATGAAAAATATGAAAGCTGTCTGCCTATGCTGGAACAGATGCTGGGCGGGCTTTACACAGTGATCGGAAACTATACACAGGCGGAGATACATCTGAAACGTGCACAGAACGCACGTAAATGCGATTACTGCATACACGGAGACTGTATCGATGCGTGTTATGAGATGATATACCTGTGCCTTCTCACAGGGCGCAGGGAGGAAGCACTGGAGTACCTGAAAAAAGGCATACAGACAGATCCGGTGGATACTGACTTCCGCAATATAAAAGAACAGATAGAAAAGGGGAAAAGATGAAAATAGGAATCGACTTAGGAACGACCAACTCACTGATTTCATACTACACAGAAGCAGGGCCTGTGATCATACCGAACAGACTGGGCGATAATCTCACGCCGTCTATAGTCGCGGTCGATGATGACGGCACTGTTTACGTTGGAAAAACTGCGAAGGAACAGATGGCATTCCGCCCTGACCGGACTGCAGCGGTATTCAAGAGAAGCATGGGAACAGACAAGGAGTTCAGGCTTGGAGATAAGAAATTCAAGGCTGAAGAGCTGTCTTCTTTCGTGCTGCGTGCGCTGAAGGAAGATGCGGAAAGTTACCTGGGATGTGAGATAGAGGAAGCCGTTATCAGCGTGCCTGCGTATTT
Source organism: Bacillota bacterium (assembly GCA_017936025.1). Lineage (GTDB taxonomy): Bacteria > Bacillota > Clostridia > Peptostreptococcales > Anaerovoracaceae > RGIG9096. The sequence continues at coordinate 19,108 of JAGBGL010000086.1, forward strand.
CAATGACCTTCAGAGAAAGGCGACTAAACGTGCGGGCGAAATGGCGGGGCTGAAAGTTGAAAGAATAATCAACGAGCCTACGGCAGCGGCGATCGCTTACGGGCTTCACAACAGAGCGGACCATACAAAGTTCCTGGTATTCGACCTGGGCGGAGGTACTTTCGATATCTCTGTGCTGGAGCGTTACGGAAGTATCATGGAAGTCCGTGCAGTAGCAGGAGACAACTATATAGGCGGAGAGGACTTTACGAAAGTTCTGTATCAGATGATGCTCAACAAAAAGGCGATAGATGAAGATGATCTGACAGAGAAGGAACGCCAGTATCTGCACCGTCAGGCTGAGCAGGCGAAAATATCGTTCTGCGACAGCCCGGAAGCTGTTATCAAGTGCAGTAAAGGTGATGAGATTTTCCAGGAAGTGATCACTCTTGAAGAATATGAGAGAGCCTGTCAGCTGCTGCTGGCAAAAATCAGAAAACCGATCGAACGAAGCCTGAAAGATGCGAATCTCAAACTTTCTGATATCGATGAGATCGTGCTGGTGGGAGGCGCTACTAAGCTTCCTGTGATCCGCAGCTTCACAGCAAGGATATTCGGCCGTATTCCGAGCACGGAAATCAATCCGGACGAGGCTATAGCTATCGGCGCAGCTATCCAGTGTGCCATGAAAGAACGTAACGAAGCGGTGAGGGAAGTAGTCCTGACTGAGGTATGCCCGTTCACGCTGGGGACTTCTGTTGTTGTCCAGAGGATGGGCGACATGATGGAAGGCGGACATTTCATGCCGATCATCGAAAGAAATACTGTTATCCCGGTGAGCCGTACAGAGACCCTGTATACCGCAGGGGATTTCCAGCGCAAGATCCGTGTTGACATTCTGCAGGGTGAAAGCAGATTTGCAAAGAACAATTTATTACTGGGCGAGATCACAGTGCCTGTTCCTGCTAAAAAAGCCGGTGAGGAATCTGTTGATATCACATATACATATGACGTGAACTCTATTCTGGAAGTTCAGGTAAAGGTCAATTCTACAGGAATAACAAAGAAAGTGATCATCCAGAAAGAGGATTCTCAGATGACTGCAGAGGAAGCAGAGCAGAGAATGGAAGAACTGAATGCTCTGAAGATCCATCCGCGTGACCAGGAAGCGAACAAGCTGCTGCTGATGCGCGGTGAGAGACTGTATGAAGAGGCTACAGGCGATGTGAGAAAAAGCATCGATCTGATGCTGAGCGACTTCGAAGCGGTCCTGAACAAGCAGGAAAAGACTGCGATAGAGCAGGCTGCGAAAGAACTGAAAGCCGCGCTTGACGAAATAGAAGACATGATGCAGGAAGATTTGCTGGATTAAAAAATAAGGGTTGTCCCGTCTGGGGCAACCCGTTTTGTTTATGGCTTAAGCCTGTTTTGCCGGGTTTATCCGGCGAAACGGATAAACCACCCGCTATGCGGGTGCGCGTCGAAGGTTATACCAAAAAATTCCCCAGACTGATAGAATGAGGTTGTTCAAGCTTCATTGCAATC
>JAGBGL010000087.1 GCA_017936025.1 Bacillota bacterium
ACCGTAGCGGTCGATGCCGACTACCAGCATCCCTGGAAGATATGTCTTCACATCATTCATTGAAACGCCGATCAGCTGCGGCATTTTTTCTGCTTTGAATTCCAGCAGTGAAACTTTTCCGCTGGAAAAGAGCCCGTTTGTAAGTGTGTATTTTTCAACCAGATATTTGTAGATTTCGTTAGTTACAGTAGCAGCAGGATTTACGATACTGTCAATGTTGAAATTATCTTTCATGAAATCCATCTGATCCATGTATTCAGGGTCACGGAGTCTTGCGATTACCTTTGTACAGCCCAGCTTCTTTGCTATGGAAGCAATTACAATATTAGTTTCGTCATTTTCTGTAACAGAAACCAGGTAATCGTAATTTTCTATACCCATATCGTCTAAAACTTCTATTTCTTTTGCGTTGGCATTGATTGTCATTACGTCCAGCTGAGAACTGAGCTTCTGGAGCTCTTTTTCATCAATGTCAATGACTGTAACGGAATGATCTCCTTCGACTAATGCGTCGGCTACTTTCCAGCCGAGTTCGCCTGCGCCAACTATTGCGATTTTCATAAATACCTCCCGGGCATAGCCCAAAAATATTTTACCACTAAATGGGCATTTGGCAATATGTATTTAATATTATTTGGACGAAAATGCAGGGTGTATGGTAGAATAAAACTGTATATAAGGAGGATTGACAAGTGAAGATAAAAAAATTCACAGGAGGGTTGCTGGAAAGCAACGGATATGTCATTTATCAGGAGCGTGGCGGAGCTTGCTATGTGATCGATCCGGGCAACAGTTCCAAGACCTTTATTAAATATATAGAAGAAATGCAGCTGGAACTGAAAGGCATCCTGCTGACGCATCACCATTCCGATCACGTTGCAGCGGTCAGAAAACTTGCGGACCGTTTCGAGTGTCCTGTCTGCATGCACAGTGCAGATGCGGATTATTACCGTGATAATGTGGATGTTTTTCTGGAAGATGGACAGATATTTGATCTGGACGGCGAATCTCTGCGTGTTATCCATACTCCGGGACACACTGCCGGAGGAGTATGCTTTTATTCAGAGAAGAGCAAACTTGTATTCACGGGCGATACGATCTTTGATACGGACCTGGGACGTACCGATCTTCCGGGCGGTTCTGAAAGCGAGCTGAATATGACATGCCGGGACATTATCAATGGCTGGAGCAATGAGATTTATATTTATCCTGGCCACGGACCGTCTTGTAACATGAAAAAAGTCCGCAAATTTAATGAAGAATTTATAAGCAGAGTATAGTTTTTTTGGAAGCACTGATGTGGCTTCTATAAAAGGAGACTGAAATGGCAATAAAACTGATAGCACTGGATCTGGACGGGACAACTCTGACAGACGACAAACATATAAGCGAGGCTACAAGGCAAGCGCTTGAAGAGGCTTCCGAAAAAGGCGTGAATGTTGTGATTGCAACGGGGAGAACGTTCTCTGCGGTGCCTGAAGAGGTGTTTACCGTGAAGGGGATCAGATATGTGATGACTTCCAATGGTGCGATGATCACTGATACGTGGAACAATGAAGTTATCTATGAAAATCATCTGGCGCCTTCTGCCGTTGAGAATGTTGTGGCATTGCTGTCGCAGTATGATTTTATGGTGGAAACTTTTGTCGGCGGCATTGCGTATATCGACCGCAGATTCTACGATGGTATCCGTGACTGCAAGATCGGCTACAGGCACATGGAGTATGTACTGACGACGCGCAGGCCGGTGGACGATCTGCTGGGATTCATCCTGGAAAATAAGGAACATATCGAGAATATCAATGTGAATTTCGAGTATCAGGATGACCGCCAGATGATGAGGGAAAAACTGCTGCAGATCCCGGATACTACGCTTACTACGGCATTCGATACGAATCTGGAAGTGGGCGGTGCGACAACCAGCAAAGCGAGCGCACTGCTGCATCTGGAAAAGGTTCTGGGTGTTTCGCCAGAGGAAATGATGGCGGTGGGCGACAGTCCTAATGACATGGCGATGATGAAGCTGGCAGGGCTGCCGGTCGCAATGGGCAATGCCAAAGACGAAGTAAAAGCGATAGCTGCCTATGTCACAGATACTAACAAAAATGACGGCGTTGCAAAAGCGGTAAGAAAATTTGTTTTATAATTTGATATTTATTTGAACTTTTGGATCAGACCCGGACCGGGTCTGATTTTTTGTGCATTAAAAGCAGGTTGAACCTGCAGCGGAATTTTACAGAAGGTATAATTAGCAAATAAAACATGGAGGGGGAAAAAGATGACAAATCAGCAATTGGGGAAATTAGGGGAAGATATGGCAGCTGAGTACCTGGAACAAAACGGGTTCCTTATATTAAAACGGAATTTCAGGGCACGCGGCGGTGAAATAGACATTATCGCAGCAGGAGGAAACAGGCTGCGGTTCGTGGAGGTAAAAACCAGACGCGGCAATGCATACGGAAGACCTGCAGAGAGTGTGGATAACAGGAAACTTCACCGTATGAGAGCAGCTGCTGCAGAATTCCTGCAGCAGATCAGAGGTATGCCGGGTTCTGAACGTGTGCCGCAGTTTGATGTCATAGAGATACAGATCGATCATATCGAGAATATTTAAAGGGGGATAATTATGCTAAAAAAAGTAATGACAGCATCGCTTTCGGGTGTGGATGCTGATTTTGTAATGGTGGAGACAGACCTTCAGATGGGTCTTCCGGGAGTTTATATGGTGGGCCTTGCGGATACTACCATAAGGGAGGCCCGTGAACGTATCAGATCGGCTATTACCAATTCGGGACTCCAGTTCCCGAGGCGGAAGATCACGATAAATCTGTCGCCGGCAAACCTGCCAAAAGAAGGCAGCCATTTTGACCTGCCTCTGGCAGTCGGTATATTGGGAACAGAAAATGATGAACTTGATACAGATGGATACGGCATGATAGGAGAACTGTCGCTGGACGGGACTTTGAAGAGCGTGCGGGGTGCACTGCCGCTGGCTATATGCCTCAGGGAAAAAGGTGTAAAAAAGATCATCCTGCCTGAAGGCAATGCGGAGGAAGCAGCGCTTCTTCAGGATGTGGAAGTGTACCCGGTAAAAAGCTTATCTGAATGTGTTGCATTCCTGTCAGGAAGAATGAAAATAAACAGATATATAATAGAAGAAAAATCTCAGGAGAAATGTGTCAGGGTGCCGGATTTTGCTGATGTGAAGGGCCAGGAGACTGCGAAAAGAGCTCTGCTTGTGGCTGCTGCCGGTAATCACGGCATACTTATGATAGGGAGCCCCGGGAGCGGAAAAACAATGATGGCGAGAAGACTTCCGTATATAATGCCTGATATGACATATGATGAAATGATAGAAGTTGTCCGCATCCACAGTGCTGCCGGTCAGCCGGCAGGACAAATGCTCCGTCCTTTCCGCAGCCCGCATCACACAATAACAAAAGCCGCCCTGATAGGGGGCGGCAGGATACCGCGGCCCGGCGAATTATCGCTGGCGCATAACGGAATACTCTTCTTAGATGAATTCGGAGAATTCGATTCTTCAACTATAGAACTGCTGCGTCAGCCGATAGAAGAAGGTTATATAACGATTGACCGTGCAAGAGGGACGGTACGCCTGCCCAGCGATGTACTGCTGGTAGCGGCGGCCAATCCTTGCAGATGCGGTTACTATGGAGACGACAGGCATATATGTACATGCACCAGCGCACAGCTGCAGCAGTATCAGTCAAAATTCTCAGGGCCTATGCTTGACAGGATCGATATGCATATACAGGTCACCGGTGCAATGCAAATAGACGATGAGACCGGGAAATCAGGCCCTGGGATGTCCACCGCCGAAATGAAGGCCGCGGTGCAGGCCGCAGTAACTCTGCAGCGGCTCCGGTATCAGGGAACCGGAATACGTTCCAACAGCAGACTTACCGAGCAGGAAATAAAAAAATACTGTGTTCTGACTCCCGATGCGGAACACTTTATGAAAGATGCATTCGCAAGCTTTGGATTCAGCATGCGCACATATTATAAGCTGCTGAAAGTGGCCCGTACCATTGCCGACCTGGACTGGGCAGCAGCAAACCAGGCGGAACTTTGCCGTATGACTGCGGAGGAACAGGTATCTGCAGCACTCATGCCGGAAGGTGTACCAGGCGGCCCCATAGAGGTCCGCCATATAGCTGAAGCCGTACAGTACAGAGCCCTGGACCGGTTCTACAGAACGGAAAGAGGTGACAGATAAATGGTGATAAAAAAAGTATATATAAATGAAGAAAACTATCCGCAGCTTCTCCGTGAAATAAAAGATCCGCCGGATCCGCTTTATTATTCCGGAGACATTCGCCTGACAGAAAAACCGTGCGTCGCGGTAGTAGGTTCGCGCCGCACGACCGCATACGGAAGACAGACAGCAAAAGCTCTCGGCGGCAGGATAGCTGCCGCCGGCGGAGTAGTAGTCAGCGGGATGGCTGCAGGAATAGACACATGCGCTCACTGGGGTGCCGTAGATGCGGCACCTGCAAAAACCTCTTCAATAAATACGATCGCGGTACTGGGCTGCGGCATCGATGTGTGTTTCCCAAGGTCAAACCTCAAACTCCGTGACACCATCGCTGCAGGAGGGCTGATACTGTCCGAATATCCTCCGGGCACCCAGCCGGCCAGGTATACATTTCCGCAGAGGAACCGTATCATCAGCGGGCTGTCACAGGCAACAGTAGTCGTACAGGCACCGAATACCAGCGGGGCACTTATCACTGCCAACACGGCCGCCGATCAGGGGCGCAGCGTGTATGCGATTCCGGGAAATATAAACTCGGAATACAATTTCGCCAGCAACAAACTGCTGGCTGATGGCGCGATACCGCTGGTTGTACTTGATGATCTGCTTGATGATCTGGAGCTGTCTCAAAAAAATTTCATGATAACAGAAGCTGATTTTGGGGAAGATGAAAAACGTATACTGCATGAATTGCTCAGACATGGCGAAATGTCAGTGGATCAGCTGTGTGCAGCGAGCGGGATGATGCCTGCAGAAGCAGGAGGAATAATAACGATTCTGGAAATGAAAGGTGTGATTTGCAGTAGTCTGGGAAAAATTTTTATTGCAAAATAAAAAAAACAGGATATAATTGACACTTGGAACTACATTTTGGATAAATCAGGAGGTTTTTATGGCAGCAGCCAAAAAGAATCTGGTGATCGTAGAGTCGCCTTCAAAAGCAAAAACAATAGGAAAATTCCTGGGGAGCAGATACAAAGTTATCGCTTCTGTGGGACATGTAAGGGATCTTCCTAAGAGTAAACTGGGGATCGATATCGAGAATGATTTCGAACCGCAGTATATTTCCATACGCGGAAAAGGCGATATAATAAAAGAACTGAAGAAAGAAGCGAAGAATGCAGCTAAGATATTCCTCGCAACCGACCCTGACCGTGAAGGGGAAGCGATTTCCTGGCACCTGGCATATCTGCTGGGCATAGACCCCGATACTCCATGCAGGATCGTATTCAATGAAATCACAAAGAAAACTGTACAGGGAGCGATCAAGAATCCGCGCCCTATCGATATAAAACTGGTCGATGCGCAGCAGGCGAGAAGGGTCCTGGACAGACTGGTAGGCTACCAGATCAGTCCGCTTCTGTGGAGGAAAGTCAAAAGAGGCCTCTCTGCAGGAAGAGTTCAGTCTGCGGCACTGAAAATCATATGCGACAGAGAAAATGAAATCAGAGCCTTCGAGCCGGAAGAATACTGGAACATTTCAGCGGGCTTCAAAAAAGGAAAGAAATTCACTGCGAAATTGACAGAAAAAAGCAATGAAAAGATTTCTATAAAGAATCAGTCGGAGGCAGATGCTATCCTTGCTGATCTGGAAAAAGGAACTTATGTAGTAGATAAAATAGAAGAAAAAGAACGCAGCAGAAAAGCTTACGCGCCGTTCACTACGAGCAGCATGCAGCAGGAAGCTTCCACGAAACTGGGCTTCTCTACTAAGAAGACTATGATGGTTGCCCAGCAGCTGTACGAAGGTGTCGACGTTAAAGGACGCGGAACTGTCGGTATTGTGTCATATATCCGTACTGACTCTGTGAGAGTATCTGACGAAGCAAGAAGTGCAGCAAAAGAATATATCACTGAAACTTTCGGAAGTGAATATCACAGTAACAATTTTTATTCCAATAAAAAGAAAGATGTACAGGACGCGCACGAGGCTATCCGTCCTTCCTTTGCGGATCTGGAACCGGATGCAATCAAGGCTTCCCTGATAAAGGATCAGTATAACCTGTACAAACTGATCTGGGCGAGATTCCTCGCGAGCCAGATGGCGCCTGCAAAATTCCTGAACGTTTCTGCAACAGTTAAAAACGGGGAATACGGACTTCGTGCTGCAGGTTCACAGATCCTGTTTGATGGTTACATGAAAGTCTATTCAAATTCCAAAGATGACGATACGGCAAAACTTCTGCCGGCACTGGCAGAGGGGGAAGTGCTGGAACCGGTGAACGTGGAAGCACAGCAGAATTTCACACAGCCGCCTTCAAGATATTCCGAAGCGACACTGGTAAAAGACCTGGAAGAAAAGGATATCGGCAGACCTTCGACTTACGCGCCTATCATGGCGACAATCATCGACCGTAAGTACGTGAAGAAGGAAAAGCGCATGCTGGTTCCTACAGAACTGGGCTTCATGGTAAACCAGATGATGGAGGATTACTTCAGGGAAATCGTTGATACAGGCTTCACTGCTGATATGGAAGACAAGCTGGACGATGTTGAAGTAAAAGATGTAGACTGGAAAGACATTATCAGAGATTATTATAAAATTCTGGAGAAAGAACTGGAAATCGCAGATAAAGAAATCGAAAAAGTTGAGTTTGAACTGGAGCTGACAGGCGAAGTGTGTGAACTCTGCGGTAAGCCTATGGCTGTCAGACACGGCAGATTCGGTGAATTTGCTGCATGTACCGGCTATCCGGAATGTAAAAATACAAAGGCGATTGTGAAATCCATAGATGTTAAATGTCCTAGCTGCGGCAAGGATATTATTGCAAAGAGAAGCCGCACAGGCAGAGTCTTTTATGGATGCAGCGGCTATCCGGAATGTAACCAGTCATTCTGGAACAAACCGATAAACAGGCAGTGTCCTGAGTGCGGCAGTCTGCTTGTGGAAAAGAAGCATAAAAACGGTAATTACACGTGCTCTAACGCAGAGTGCGCTTACAAAGAATAGTTTTAAGGGGAAAAAACGGAGGTAGAATTATGGTACAATTCCATGCAACAACAATCTGTGCAGTAAGAAGAGGTCCTGATGATATCTGTATCGGCGGAGACGGACAGGTGACTATGGGCGAAACTGCGATCATGAAAAACGGAGCAAAGAAAATAAAGAAAATCTACAAGAATACTGTACTGACAGGATTTGCGGGCTCCGTAGCAGACGCGTTCTCTCTGACAGAAAAATTTGAAAGCAAACTGGATGAACACGGCGGAAATCTGAAGAGAGCTGCGGTAGCGCTGGCTCAGCTCTGGCGTTCCGATAAGGCGATGCGCAGCCTGGAAGCGCTGATGATAGTAGCAGATAAAGAAAGCCTGCTGGTGCTGTCCGGTAATGGGGAAGTTATCGAACCTGATCAGGATTTCATTGCGATCGGTTCCGGCGGAAACTATGCTTATGCGGCAGCAAAAGCTTTGTTCAATAACACAGATATGACAGCAGAAGAAATCGTTAGAAAGTCACTGGAAATCGCGTCTTCTATTTGCGTATACACAAATGATCACATTTCAGTGGAAAAACTGTAGGGGGATAATATGGCGAACAAATTATATCAGATGACACCGCGCGAAATCGTTGCGGAACTGGACAAATATATCATCGGACAGGATGAAGCGAAAAAATCTGTAGCTGTTGCACTTAGAAACCGTTACAGAAGAAGTCTGCTTTCCGAAGAGATGCAGGAAGAAATCACACCTAAGAATATTCTGATGATGGGACCTACAGGGGTAGGTAAGACAGAAATCGCGAGAAGACTGGCTAGACTTATGGATGCTCCGTTTGTTAAGGTCGAAGCTACTAAATTCACAGAAGTAGGTTATGTAGGAAGAGACGTAGACTCCATGATCCGTGACCTGGTTGAAGCTTCTATCCGCATCACAAAGCAGAGTCAGATGGATGAAAAATATGCTGTGGCTGAACAGATTGCAGAAGACCGCATCATCGAAGCCATCATTCCTGGCGGTAAGAAAACTGCTAAAACAAATACAGGAACAAAGAATCCGTTCGAAGCGTTCCTGGGCAGCGCAGGCTACCAGAGTCAGAAAGAGCTGTACGAACAGCAGCAGGCTGAAAAGCAGAGCCAGGTTGCTCCTGAAGATGCTCAGAGTATCGAACTGGCAAGAGAACAGGTGCGTCAGCAGCTGAGAGACGGTCTTCTGGAAGAACAGTTCATTGAAATCCAGGTTACAGAAGCTCCGAAAGGAAATACTCTGGATCTGAACGGCGGAGACGGCATGATCGCTATCGGAAACATTTTCGGCGATATGATGCCTGCTAAAAAGAAGAACAAGAAAGTAAAAGTTAAAGATGCAAGAAAGATCCTGCGTGAAGAAGAAGCCCAGAACATGATCGACATGGATCAGGTCATTGAGGACGCTCTGCACAATGCAGAACAGAATGGTATCATCTTTATTGACGAAATCGATAAGA
>JAGBGL010000088.1 GCA_017936025.1 Bacillota bacterium
AATCAAAACAATGAATCCCTTTCGTCTATGATACTAATATTATACCACAAAATACCCGTAAACGTTGGAATTTCAATGATTTTAGACGCAGAAAAAGCCCATGGCCTCGTAAGAGGCCTGGGCCTTTGTCTACAGTCTGAGGCGGCTGTATAAGCCGCCTTTTATGTATCTATTTTTCGTGGACATGTTTTCCTGTCATATGTTCGATGCTCAGCTCCAGCATTGCTGTGCGTGGACCGTTTCTTCTGATATCTTCCTCTACTGCATCAGGATCAGTATAATATTTTAATGCCAGTTTGCGCACCTGTCTGATGATTTCATCATGATCCTCCAGCTGACGGATGCGGCCGAAAACAACTACGCTGTCAAAATAATAAAATTCTCCGGATTCATCGGGACCCAGCTGCTTCATAATACAGTATGAAACCTTATCGCTGTTTTTGATCGCGTCCAGTTTGTGCCCCTCCTTAGCGCAGTGGAAAAACAGCTTTCCATCTTCATAAAAATGATCCATAGGAACTGTATATGGGTATCCGCCGTCTCCGATCAGAGCCAGGACTCCGCGGGCTTCTTCTTTTAAAAGCTCGATACATCGTTCTTCAGACAGCTGCTGTTTAAAACGTCTCATTTCTCTAAACATGAATATTTTCCTTTATATATGTATAAATACCTGTGCAAAAGAAACCGCTGCAGACGGATCGGCAGCGGCACATAATTAAAAGTTTTCTAATCTGGTCAGATCCAGCATGTCGTACTGTTTCAGGAAATCCAGCATTTTAGCTGCAATTTCTTTGCATCCGCCGCGCTTCTGTGATTCGAGATTCAGAGGCATGATCGGATCATGCAGAGATTTTCTCAGCAGGCACCATCCGTCTTCGAATGCGATACGTACGCCCTCATAGTTTGGCTTGACAACAGTCATTCCTTCCTGTGCTTCTGCGAAAGCTTCCAGTTCTGCCAGGACTTTGTCACCGTATTCGCCGAAATCTCTGGCGATGATAGGCAGTCTCACTTCTTTTGCTTCTGCAGGATGCTCCAGGTCTTCGATCAGATCGGCCAGTTTTTTGCCTTCTATGTGCAGCAGAGCAGCCTTGATAACGATTTTAGTTGCCAGATAAGCGCCGTCGTCCAGGAAGTAGTTTTCTTTCAGAGCTGCGTGACCGGAAGTCTCGATCGCCAGCTGGCAGTCAGTTCCTTCTTCGTTCAGTTCGATTGCCTTGTTGATTACATTTTTATATCCGCGTTTGAAGCGCAGGTGCTTCAGACCCAGTTTTTCTTCCAGGAACACATTCAGCTGGTCACTTGTGATACTGTCAGTTACAACGGTTGTGCCCGGGTGGTCTTCTGCAACCAGTGCAGCTGCCATCGCAACGATACCGTTTCTGGAAATTTCTCTTCCGCGGTGGTCAACAGCAGCGGAACGGTCAACGTCTGTATCGAAAATCAGACCCAGATCAGCCTGGCTGCTCAGTGTTTTGATGGAGATAGAGTGCATTGCTTCGTAATCTTCAGGGTTTGGAGCGTGGTTCGGGAAGTTTCCGTCAGGCTCCAGGAACTGGCTCGCGCTGATATCAGCACCTAAAGGCTTGAGAACTTTCTTTGCGTAAAAGCCGCCCGCGCCGTTTCCGGCATCGACAACGATTTTCATGCCGGCAAGAGGTTTTTCGTATTGTTCGTTATTTAATACACAATTTTGAGTTGTATTCAATGCGTCATCCTGCATACACTTGCTGTAATTGTATACATTTTCTTTAATAATATTACGTAGGTGCTCGCAGTATGTTTCCATAAGGTCGCAGTTTTCGGACGGGAACGCTCTGCCCATATCAAAGTACTCGCGGTCGGCGAATTTCGGTTCACCAAGTTCAGCGATTCTTTCGTCGGAAGCAGCCACCTCCAGGATTTCTGTGATATCCTTTTTGTTCAGGCCGCCTTCTTTGGTGAAAAACTTGAACCCATTGCGGTTGAAAGGCAGGTGGCTGGCAGTGATCATAATCGCTCCATCGCAGTCATACTGCGGGAAGACGGTACTCATGAACATCGCCGGAGTGGAAGCAAGACCTGCGTCCAGTACGCGTACTCCGTACGGTCCGAAGCCTAAAATCAGGCCTCTTTTCAGCTTCATTCTGGAAGTTCTCGGGTCATATCCGATGGAAATTGTCAGGTCTTCAGGTGCCTTTCCGGTCTGCTTTGTCAGCCATAAAAGGAAGCCCTTCGCGATGCGTTCTGCCTCGTCAGGCGTCAGGTTAGGCAGTTCTCCGGGTACTCCTGTGATTGCGATACCGCGGATATCACTGCCGTTCTGCAGTTTTTTGAAGTCAATATTTGACATATTTTTCTCCTTTTGCAAAAAAATAAATTGCATATATGCATAAAATGTGTTATAGTTTTGAAGTACGGCTGTTAAATTTCTGACAAGTTGTATTGTACAGAAATCTGTACACATTATCTTGAGTAATGTAAGACCGTTCTTATATTATAAAAGAATAAAAGTAGTTATTAAAGTATTTTTTAAAAAACAATTAAAAAAGGAGAACTTATTCATGTTTGATGCAATCAACACAGTTGTTGGCGCGATCTCCGGAGTTCTGTACCAGCCATGGTGCGTTCCTCTGATCCTGCTGGCTGGCGGTATTATTCTGACAATCCGCTCCAAATTTATTCAGGGACGTATGTTCACTGAAATGTTCAAAGTAGTAATGGAAAAACCAAAGACAGAAGGCGGTATTTCTTCCTTCGGCGCTCTGATGGTTTCTACAGCTTCCCGTGTAGGTACTGGTAATATCATCGGTGTTACTTCCGCTATCGCAGTAGGTGGCCCTGGTGCTCTGTTCTGGATGTGGATCACAGCTATTATCGGCGGTGCTTCCGCTTACGTAGAGTCCACTCTGGCTCAGATCTACAAGAAGAGAGACCTGGATGGAACTGCTTACGGTGGTCCTGCTTACTACATGGCGAACGCTTTAGGACAGAGATGGTTAGGGGTTATCTTCTCCGTTATCATCATCCTGACTTACGCTGTTGGATATAACATGCTGGCTGCTTACAACCTGCAGTCCACTTTCAAAGCATTTGATTTCTATTCCGGATCTACTCCAATCATCATTGGTATCATCCTGGCAGTTCTGTTCGGAATCATCGTAATCGGCGGCGCTAAGAGACTGATCAACGTTACTGGCGTAATGGTTCCAGTAATGGGCGTACTGTACGTAGCAGTTGCTATCATCGTACTGATCATCAACATCAAAAATATCCCGGCAATGTTCGGAATGATCTTTGATTCCGCATTCGACTTTAAAGCTATCTTCGGCGGATTCGCTGGTTCCTGCATCATGAACGGTATCAAGAGAGGTCTGTACTCCAACGAAGCTGGTATGGGTTCTGCTCCTAACGCAGCTGCTAAGGCAGACGTTTCCCACCCGGCTAAACAGGGTCTGGTTCAGATGCTGTCCGTATTCCTGGATACACTGCTGATCTGTACAGCTACAGGTTTCATGGTTCTGTCTTCCGGTATCGGCGTAACAGAAGAAATGAAAGCTGACGCTGCTCTGTATGTACAGGGTGCTCTGGGTGAATCCCTGGGCGCATTCGGTCCAATCTTCATCTGCGTTGCTATGTGTCTGTTCGCATTCACAACTCTGATCGGTAACTACTCTTACTGCGAAGGCTGCCTGGCCTTCATCATTAAGAAGACCCCCAGCAAGGCAATGGTTCTGGTATTCCGGATC
>JAGBGL010000089.1 GCA_017936025.1 Bacillota bacterium
ATTGTAGCGGTTTTCGCCAACTCTTTTTGTCCTATAAGTCTAAAAAATGCCGGTTATGGAACCGGCATTTTGTGTTCGTTGAATTGTATAATACTCAGATACTAAGCGATTTTATTTCTTCCTTTTCTGAATACAGGGTTCAGGATAAATGCCAGAACTGCAGCACCGATACTGAACAAAGCACCCATCTTCGCGGAAGCGATCATAACAGGATCTACGAATGCGGATTCGCAAACGAACAGAGCAACTGTCAGACCGATACCTCCAATAGCACCTACTACAACTGTATCTTTAAGGTCCATACCTTCCGGCATTGGAACTTTCATGATCTTTGTGGAGATTACTGTCAACAGGAAGATGCCGATTGTCTTACCAAAGATCAGAGCAATCATGATGATAAAGCTCAGGGAAGATACTGTGGAGAAGCCTACGCCTGCAGCAGTGAAGCCGAAGAAGAACAGACCGAAGTCAACGATAGGCCCGATTTTTTCTTCGAAGTTGTGCAGTGTGGAGCCGTGAGCAGCATCGTCGAGACCGTGCTGGTCTTCGTGGTGATCAACATGGCTTCCTTTAGGCATGAACGGTACGATGAATACCAGAGCCAGAGCGGCATGCAGACCTGCAGTGTGCAGACCGAACCATGCGATTGTGCCAGGGATCAGTACGTATGCCATGAAAGGTTTAACGTTCATTTTCTTCATGATGAATGCAACCACGATAGCAACAGGAATCAGTGCTAACCAGATTGGCTGGAATGGTGCATCAGGGGATGGATAGAATACTGCGATGATGATCAGTCCGATAGCATCGTCTACTACTGCCAGCAGCAGCAGGAACTTGATAGCAGGGTGGTTGTTACCGAATATCAGTTTAGCAATCAGCCAGGAGAGAGCGATATCAGTTGCAGTTGTAATACCCCAGCCGTTGGAATATTCAGGGCTTCCCATGATCATGTTCAGAATGAAGAATAATACGATAGGACCCATAACACCGCCTGCAGTAGCCATCAGCGGAGTAATAGCTTTTTTAGGTGGGTTCAGCGCACCGCCAGGGGACAGGCTGTTCACGATTTCACATCCGGCAGTACCGAAGAAGAATACCATGAAGATGTCGTTAACCAGGAAGTGCAGGTTGATGTGTTCACCGATGATAGGTGCATGTACGATGTGGTGATATGCTTCCGGGAATAAGTTCGCAGCAATCAGCGCAACTACAACACCGGCAATCAGCGGTATAGAGTATGTTCTACATGTTTGTACAAAAGATTTCATACTTTTTTGTTTCCTCCTTAATTTAACTTATGTCAGTTGTTAAAAATTTCGCAAATTATTATCATTATAACATTATTCTAAAAAAAATGCACTATATTTCTGTTGAGATTTACAAAAAATATTCGTTCACAATCGTTGGAAAATACAAAAAATGTAAAAACGGCATCCGTGAGGAAACCGTTTTTTTGTTTGTTATAAAATTCCCATTTTTATCATGAAGTTCGCAGCCTGGATTTCGTTTCGCAAAAGATTAAATGCAGGCTTTGTAAGGAACATACTGTCTGCTTCTTTTTTATGAAGGTCTGCAGCGATGAAACCTACAAGTGCTCCCGGTGAAAAATGATTTTTTATATCTTCCAGAATAACAACTCCGTTATCAGCGATCGGTGAATTAGCTACTCCGATCTGAAGTTTTTCTAAAAGAGCTGCTTTATCATATATCACGGAAGGGTCCAGATTGAAAGCATCCGCGGCTGCATCAGCACCCAGAAGATCGTGCAGGGTAAATGTATCTTTTTCGAAAGAGTATTTGAACCCGTCGATCTGTTCGAATGATTTCATGGCGTCAAGATATCCCAGACGCATGATGCGTTTTGTGTTATTTATATCGAATGAAAGGACATTTCCGAGATCCCAGTGACTGCGTATCATCCTGAAAGATTTTATCTGTTTTACTGCTTTCCTGAGGCGATTTCTGCGGAGGATTCCGAGACCGTCCAGGTAGACTGCGATAACGTGGTCAGCGCCACGTTCAACAGCCATTTTTACAGGCATTACATCGGCATATCCGCCGTCGATGTATTTCTTTCCGTCGATTTCGACTGCTTCCAGTGCAGGGAAAAAAGATGCACTGGCAAGGATGCTGTCGTGAAGCTTGCCGTTTTCAATCTGATCGACATACAGGTAATGCGGTTTCATGTCAGGCAGCTGTACCATAACGAGCCCAAACTCTATATCAGATTTACGGATGGCTTCTTCGTCTGCATATTCTCTGATGATTTCAGCGAGACCGCTGGTACCTGTGTTGAGTTTAAAACCGCTGCCGTTTTCATCGACATCGAATACATGGTGAGTTTCGATTCTTTCCCACAGTTCGACTGCTTCATCGAATTTTTTCTGGGCAACGAGACAGCCGTTGAGAGCCCCAACGGAAGCCCCTGTAACTATATGGACAGGGATCTCCATTTCTCTGAGAGCCTGCCATACCCCTATCTCATAAGCGCCGCGTGCACCGCCGCCGCTCAGTACTAATGCGTATTTTTCCATAAAACTATTTTCGATGTGTGTTCAAGAGAATGACACACCAATACCTCCTTCTATATTTATAGTAACACCTGTGATAAAAAATACAAGCGAAAAAAGAAATGATATTGAACAAATGTTCTTACGGTGCTAAAATAAGAACATAGGTTCTCGGGGAGGGGCGGAGATATGAATGGAACAATTTTTGATAAGCTGAAAATTCTGGCTGAAAGTGCAAAGTATGATGTTTCGTGTTCCAGCAGCGGGGTCGGCAGACGGAATAACGGTACGATCGGGAGCAGTGATGCGGCAGGCATATGTCATACGTGGTCGGCAGATGGCAGGTGTATTTCACTGCTTAAGGTACTGTTTACAAATAACTGTGTTTTCAATTGCGAGTACTGCGTCAACCGCAGATGTGCAGATGTACCGAGAGCTTCGTTTGAACCTGAGGAGCTGGCGCAGCTTACGATAGAGTTTTACAGGCGCAATTACATAGAAGGACTTTTTCTGAGTTCTGCGGTTGAGATATCTCCGGACTTTACAGCTGAAAGAATACTGGAATGCCTACGGCTGCTGAGAAGGAAATACGGATTCGCAGGATATATACATGCGAAGATAATACCGGGAGTGTCGCCGGAACTGGTCCATGCTATAGGTCTGGAAGCAGACAGGCTCAGTGTCAACATAGAGATGCCGACGAGCAAAAGTCTGGAGCTGTTTGTACCGCAGAAAAAACCGAAAGAAATTTTCAGACCGATGAGACAGATCACGAATTCACTGATTGAAAGGAATGCTCTGAAGGGCCCGGGCAGTATGTTCAGGGGTCAGGATGTAAATTCACCGGAGAATTATCTTACACCGGGAAGCGGAATGCTTTCAGCGGACAGCAGGCAGCTGAGGGAAAACCAGAACTGCAGTGAGGGCTCAGAAGAAGGTGTGAAAGCGATAGTGAGAAGACATCCGAGGAAAGAAGTCTTTGCTCCCGCAGGGCAGACGACACAGATGATAATAGGTGCGGGCGGTGAGACGGATCACCAGATACTTACTACAACAGAGAATCTGTACCACACTTTTAAAATGAAAAGAGTCTATTATAGCGCATATGTTCCTGTGGTGTCATCTCCGATACTGCCCGATGCGGGAACGCCGCCGCCGCTGGCACGGGAACACAGACTGTATCAGGCGGACTGGCTTCTGAGGTTTTATGGGTTCAGTGTCAGCGAACTGGTGGACGATGCGCATCCTGATCTTGATCCGGAGGTGGACCCTAAAGTCACATGGGCACTGCGGCATATGGACCAGTTTCCGGTGGAAGTTAACAAAGCACCTATGGATATGCTGCTGAGGATACCCGGAGTAGGGAACGTGTCGGCAAGGCGCATAATGCGGCAGAGAAAGGTCGCTTCTGTTAAATATGATGACCTCAGGAAAATGGGGGTAGTCTTGAAACGTGCAAAGCACTTCCTGACATGCAGCGGAAAATACTATGGCGGGAATCGTTTTCTGCCGGAAGTCATAAAAGAACAGCTTCTGGAAGCTGATGACGGAGTGCAGCTTTCAATGTTTGATACTGCAGACAGCAGAAAGGCGGTGACGGGTAATGACAGATTATCTTTATGACGGAACATTTGAAGGGCTGCTTACCTGTATTCATTTTCATTATTATAACGGCAAAGCTTCCGGTATTTATGTGAGGAATGAATATCAGCCGAGTATGCTGCAGCCTTATTTGGAAGTAGAGACAGATACGAACAAAGCGGATATTGTATATGAAGCGATAACTAAGAAAATATCTTCTTATGATCTGAGGCGTATATACCGTGTTTTCAAATCTGATGACGCGGAAAAAGAAAAAAAGATACTGGACTATGTCAGGCTGGGGTTCAGACTGGGCGGGAAAATCAGCATGATGCATGGAAATCCGGCTGTGTTTGAGATACAGAGAATAGATAAGAAGGTGGGGAATGAAGTACACCGGCTGAAGGGGCTGATAAGGTTTTCTGAACTCGATGGCGGTGTACTGTACAGTTCCATAGAACCGGATCATGACATAGTGGAATTTCTGGCGCATCACTTCTGTGACAGATATAAAAATGAACCGTTTATAATACATGATATAAAGCGCAGCAAAGCACTGGTTGCCTATGGCGGCGACTGGTACGTGACGCACTTTACAAAAGAAAAGGTCTCCGGGATTTCTGCAGATGAACAGAAATACAGAGACCTGTGGAAGCAGTATTTTGAAGATATAGCAATAAAGGAAAGGATAAATCCGCGCTGTCAGAAGAACCTGATGCCGGCAAGGTACTGGAAGCATCTGACCGAAATGCAGTGACTTGTTACAGTTTTACACCCTCGTGTTCGAGCAGAAATTTCTTGATATGGATGCCGCCGTCATAGCCTGTAAGGCTTCCGTCTGCGCCTATGACACGGTGACAGGGAATGACTATCATTATCGGATTCTTATTGTTTGCCATGCCGACAGCACGGAAGCCCTTCGGGCAGCCGATAGCTTCGGCAATATTTTTATATGAACAAGTGGTGCCGTAAGGAATGCTGCGCAGTGCCTCCCAGTCCTTCTGCTGGAAAGGGGTTCCTTCAGGCGCAAGCGGCAGATCGAACTCGGTACGCGTGCCGTCAAAGTATTCCCCAAGCTGTTTGGCGGCTTCGTTGTGAAGAGGTGTGTTCTCTGTCGTGAAAGGACAGTCAAAAGCCGGTTCATGGTGATCCAGGACTATCATTGTAAGGCTGTTGTTTTTGCTGACGATCCGGAGTCTTCC
>JAGBGL010000090.1 GCA_017936025.1 Bacillota bacterium
AGGGGTTCCAGACAGTTATAAGGCAGTTTACTATGTGGAACCAGTCAGTGGCAATCCCACGTATCAGATTAGCAGACAGTTGATCGTACTGGAGCCAGTGACGGAAGCTGTAACAATGGCTGAAAGTACGGAAGCTTCAGCAGGTGACAGTCCTGAGAATGGAGATCAGGAAAGTGAGGGAGACTCGCAGATACTGGAAGTTTCAGAAGATACGTCGGGAGCAACTGAAGTGGCTGTAACGGAAAGTGAAATGGAAACAAAAACGGAACCCGCAAGTGAGACAGAGCTTATCATTGATGCGACAGATATGGAGCCTGTAACTGAAGATATTACAGAAAGTACGACAGAAGTTTCTGTGGAAGTACAGACTGAATCGGATATAGAGGCTGTAACAGAAGTTGAAAGCGATACTGAGATCCAGACAGAGACTGAATTGGAGCTTCTTATCGAGGAGTCTTTAGACGAAGCGGAATTGCTGTTAGTTGCGGAAGAGATTGAGACAACGGAAAGTGAAACGGAAGTTGTGGATGAAGATCCGGTACCGGACAAGTTCAAACTTGTAAATACCAATTCCTTTGCGGCTGTGCCGAATAAATACGCAGTAGACCCAAGCGCGAACAACGCTGCGACCAGAATTCGAAGAGTAGTATTCTATGCTGATGATGGGTCAACAGTAAAAAGAGATGCATATTGTCTCCAGCCGAACCTGGATACTCCAGGGAATGGCACGTATGATAAGGATTCTAACCGTGTAGAGATTCTTGAAAGCAGTTCAAAAGAAAAGAACCTTGCTAAGTGCCTTTATTACATGTATGGCGGACCGGCGTGGGGGAAGACAATTGATTATGCCGACGGATCTGGTAGTGTTAACATGAAATCTAAGATGGAAGGCTATGGCTGCTCTACAAAAAACCATTTCTTTGCGGTGACTCATTATGTACTGGGTTATTTATATGTTGGGGCAAGCGGAAAATGGAACGCAAATACAGGCGTATATCCTGTAATGAACAGTGATGGCGAGGCAATGATAAAAAAACTGGCAAGCTACATCAAGAAACTGCCTGTACCCCAGACAACACTTTCTGAAACAAGCGTAACGACCACCTATAATGCTGATGCTGGTGTAAATGTATCGAAAACGGTGACGTATAAGTCCATTGACGAAGATACAGCTACAATCACACTGCCGGATGGCATTACACTGGTCAATGAGACGACCAATACAAGAAGTACCGGAAAAGTGACTATTGAGGGTGGAACAAAGTTCCATCTGGAGGCATTACCGGAAATCACAGGAACAGGTTCTTATACTCTGAATTGTAAGTATGCGGTGGATTTTACTGCGTTTGCACTTAAAACGTCAGGAAAACAGGACATTGGATTTTCTTATTATTCTGGCGATAAAATTCTCACACTTTCTGTGGAATGGCCCAACCAGGCAGAAGTGCGTATTGTAAAGAAAGATGCTGTTTCAGGAAAAAATCTGGCAGGTGCTGTTTATGGAATTTACAGTGATGCAGCCTGCACCAGTCTGATCGTGCAGATGCCAGCTACGGACAGTAATGGAGTATCCTCTGTGACAATCAATAAGACACAGGATACCGTGTATCTGAAAGAGATTTCAGTACCAAGTGGATATGTTCTGAATACAAGCGTCTACGATATCAACCTGATTGCCGGGGATACAGTTACCCAAAACGTGACCAACAAAGAACAGCTTGCAAAACTGACAGTATATAAAAACGGTGAAGTGCTGACAGGTGCGAATGTGACTGACGCGGGTGTTTCCTTTTCATATACTGAGCAGAGACAGAAAGGCGCTATTTATAACGTTTATGCAGGAGCTGACATCGTTGCTGCAGATGGAACTGTTGCGTACAAAAAAGGCTCATTGGTAAAAGCAGGGCTGACCACAGAGGCAGACGGAAGTGCGGTACTGGATAACCTGCATTTGGGCACCTATCTTGTGGAAGAACAGGCTGCACCGGTAAATCTGG
>JAGBGL010000091.1 GCA_017936025.1 Bacillota bacterium
AAGAAGTAAAAGCACTTGCGCTGGAATATATGAAAACTCCTGAATATGAAGCATATCTTGTAGAATGTATTCAGGGCGTGATCAAAATTGCGGGATCTGATGAAAAGACAATTTTTATCAATCCGTCAGATGTTCATCTGAAAGCTTCTCTGGAGGCTGCAACAGGCGAAAGCCTCACTGTCAATGAAAGTGATTTCTTTGGCGGCATCCGCACAGTCATTCCGGCAAGAAATATTTTAGTAGATGATTCATTTGAAACAAAATTATGGAATGAATACAATGAATTCCTTTTCTCAGGAGGTGACGGCGTTGAATAATACAGCTACAATTTACGGAATCAACGGACCTGTCATTTATCTGAAAGGCAACACAGGATTCCGTATGCATGAAATGGTTTATGTTGGCAAAGAGAAACTGATCGGTGAGGTTATCTCACTTGACAAAGATCTTACAACAGTTCAGGTATACGAAGAGACAACAGGTCTTCGCCCGGGTGAGACAGTTACAGCTACAGGAAATGCCGTATCTGTTACACTCGCCCCTGGTATTCTGAATAATATTTTCGACGGTATCGAACGTCCTCTTGAAAATATCGCTCAGGCAAGCGGTGCTTTCATCAGCCGTGGTGTAAGTGTAGATTCTCTGAATCGCGAAAAGAAATGGGCTGCTCACATCACAGTAAAAGAAGGCGATTTTCTTCACGAGGGAGCAATTATCGCAGAAGTTCCTGAAACACGTGCGATCGTACACAAATGTATGGTTCCTCCGGGAGTAAACGGTACTGTAATCAAAGTTGTTTCCGATGGTGAATATACAATCGATGAAACACTTGTCACTTTAAGACTTGATGACGGTTCTGAAAAGGAACTGTCTATGACACGGAAATGGCCGATCCGCAATGCAAGACCGACTCTGAAACGTTTCCCTGCATCTGTTCCGCTCGTAACAGGACAGCGTATCCTCGATACAATGTTCCCGATCGCAAAAGGCGGTACAGCAGCGATTCCAGGAGGTTTTGGAACCGGTAAGACAATGACGCAGCACCAGATTGCAAAATGGTCTGACGCAGATATCATCGTATATATCGGATGCGGTGAACGTGGAAATGAAATGACACAGGTTCTGGAAGAATTCAGCGAGCGGATCGACCCGAAATCGGGCAACCCTCTGATGGACAGAACCGTTCTGATCGCCAACACTTCCAACATGCCGGTTGCTGCCCGTGAAGCAAGTATTTACACTGGACTTACACTGGCAGAATATTATCGTGACATGGGATATGACGTTGCCATCATGGCCGACTCCACATCCCGTTGGGCGGAGGCGCTGCGTGAACTTTCCGGACGTCTGGAAGAAATGCCTGCAGAAGAGGGATTCCCTGCTTACCTGGCATCCAGACTTTCCGCCTTCTATGAAAGAGCCGGAATGATGCACAACTTAAACGGAACTGACGGCTCTGTATCCATCATCGGTGCGGTTTCTCCTCAGGGCGGCGACTTCTCTGAACCGGTTACACAGAATACAAAACGTTTCGTTCGCTGCTTCTGGGGACTGGACAAGAGCCTTGCTTACTCCAGACACTTCCCGGCAATCCACTGGCTGACAAGTTACAGTGAATATATCCCTGACCTTGCGCCATGGTTCCACGACAATGTATCACCAAAATTTGTCGATTATCGAAATCGTATCATGGGACTTCTGAATGCAGAGAGCAGCCTGATGGAAATCGTAAAACTGATCGGCAGTGACGTACTTCCTGACGATCAGAAACTGACGCTGGAAATTGCAAGGGTCATCCGACTCGGCTTCCTTCAGCAGAACGCATTCCACAAAGACGATACCTGTGTATCTCTTGAAAAACAGTTCCTCATGATGGAAACTATTTTGTATTTATATAAGCAGTGCCGTACGCTCGTGACAATGGGACATCCGGTATCTGTTCTGAAAGCTGAAAACATTTTTGAGAAGATCATTGCGATCAAATATGATATTCCGAATGATCAGCTTGAATTATTTGACCAGTATAAAAAGGACATTGATACTTTCTATCAGACTGTCCTTGACAAGAACGCATAAGGAGGAAATGATACGATGTCAATAGAATATTTAGGACTCAGCAGTATCAATGGTCCTCTGGTTGCTCTGGAGGGCGTATACGACGCTTTCTATGATGAGATCGTGGAATTCGTCGTTGATGGAAAAGAAAAGAAAATAGGGCGTATTATTGAGGTCTACGAGGGCAAAGCTATCATTCAGGTCTTCGAGACAACCGACAATATGGCTCTGACAAATACTCACACAAAACTGACCGGCCACCCGATGGAGATCTCACTTTCTCCTGATATGCTCGGCCGTACATTTAACGGAATCGGACTTCCAATTGATAATCTCGGACCGATCAACTCAACGCTGAAACGAGATGTTAACGGACTTCCTCTGAATCCGGTAATGCGTAAATACCCACGTAACTATATCCGTACAGGTATTTCCGCAATCGATGGACTGACAACTCTGATTCGTGGACAGAAACTTCCTATCTTCTCAGGAAATGGTCTTCCACATGACCAGCTCGCAGCACAGATCGTAAAACAGGCATCTCTTGGAGATGACTCTGACGAGCAGTTTGCGGTTGTATTTGCCGCAATGGGTGTAAAACATGACGTTGCTGATTTCTTCCGTCATACTTTCGAAGAAAGCGGTGTTTCCGACCACGTTGTAATGTTTTTGAACCTTGCAAATGATCCGGTCGTTGAACGTCTGATCACACCAAAGGTTGCTCTTACAACAGCCGAATACCTTGCTTACGAGCATGATATGCATATCCTTGTAATCCTTACTGATATGACTTCATTTGCCGAAGCAATGCGTGAAGTTTCTTCCTCAAAAGGTGAGATTCCTTCCCGTAAAGGTTTCCCAGGCTACCTGTACAGTGAACTTGCTACAATTTATGAACGTGCCGGCATCGTACAGGGAAGAAATGGTTCTGTAACACAGCTTCCAATTCTGACTATGCCAAACGATGATATCACACATCCGATCCCTGACCTTACAGGCTATATTACAGAAGGACAGGTTGTATTGGACAGAAATTTAAACGGACAGTCCGTTTACCCGCCAATCAGCATCTTGCCTTCTCTGTCCCGTCTTATGAAGGACGGTATCGGTGCCGGTTATACCCGTGAAGACCACCAGGCAGTAGCGAACCAGTTATTCTCCTGCTACGCAAAAGTAGGTGACGCCCGTGCGCTGGCAT
>JAGBGL010000092.1 GCA_017936025.1 Bacillota bacterium
ATGCGGTCTGCGATTTTCGCAACAAACGGCCGGAACCCGACTCCCTGGACGAGTCCCCAGAGTCTGATGCGTTCGGTTTTCATATTAGTCATGGTGATGATGTTCGTGACCGTGGTGATCATGTTCATGATCGTGATGGTGTTCTTTTACTTCCAGTTTGTTTGCACGCTCTGCCAGCCATGCTACAACTTCCTCGAAGCCTTCTCCTGTTTTACCGGATACTTTGAATACAGGCACATCCTTATTCAGTGCACGTACACCTTTCATATAGAAATCTTCATCAAAATCCAAGTAAGGGATCAGGTCAACTTTGTTCAGGATGATCAGGTCAGCCTTTTCAAAAGCCAGCGGATATTTGTAAGGTTTATCGCTGCCTTCTGTAACTGTGGAAATCAGCATCATTACGTGTTCGCCGATGCTGAATTCAGCAGGACATACCAGATTTCCGATGTTTTCGATGAACAGGATGCCCTTTTCATCGAAGTTCATATGATCTACCATGTGGTCGATCATCGGAGCATCCAGATGACATTCACCGTGAGTATTGATCTGATGAGTATCGATACCCATATTTTTCAGTGTATGTGTATCCAGATCGGATTCGATATCACCTTCGATAACGTAAGGTTTGAGACCTGTACCTTCCAGGTGCTTGAAAATATTTTTCAGTGTTGTAGTTTTACCTACTCCGGGTGCTCCCATTTCATTTACTACCAGAACGCCGTGAGCAGACAGGTGCTCGTTGATGTGTTCAGCGATATGGTCGTTAGCATCCAGGATGCCTTCCATTACATTTATTTTTCTAATATCATGCATAGTTTAATTCCTCTTCTTTCTATTCTACTTCTATGCTTTCAACATAGAATTCTTTTCCGATTTCTGTAGGACCGCCTTCGCCGCCGCACTTAGGGCATTCAAAAGACAGCAGTTTTTTATAGAACAGTTCGCCGCACTGGCTACATTTCAGCATAGGCTTAACGTTCTCTATCTCGATCTCTGCACCTTCACACAGAGTACCTTCACCGATCAGGTCAAAATACATGTGTACAGAGTCACTGACATATCCGGAATAATCACCTATCACCAGCTTGATTTTTTTAACGCGCTGTGCGCCTGCTTCCTTGCAGTGCTTCTCAGCGATTTTTATAATATTTAATGTAATAGGATATTCGTGCATTATATGCTTCCTTTCTTATAACAGTCTTTTTCTAACTTATTATTATAGTCTTTTTTTGTCAAATATACAATTCTTATTTTTGGGTACTTTTATGCTGTATATGGGTTTAATCACAAAACTTACATGTTTGATTGCTATTTTTTTGTTAATCTTCCACAATTATTTCCCGGCACAAAATACCTCGCCATTTTTTGTGTTTAATAACAGTAATTCCGTTGACTTTTTATTCGTTTTTTGGTATATTTTCATGGTGCGTTTATTTATTACTACATATTATATTGAGGAGGAATTATTTTGAGTAAAAAACACAAGAGAGACCAGTGGGGCAGTAAAGTCGGTTTCTTACTGGCTGCTATCGGTTCCGCAGTAGGTCTCGGTAACCTGTGGAGATTCCCTTATGTTGCTGCTGAAAACGGCGGCGGAGCCTTCATATTACCATACTTAATCGCAATCATCACTGCTGGTATTCCAATCCTGATCCTGGAATACACAATGGGTAAAACTTACCGCGGCGGTGCTCCTGTAACTTGGGCTAGAATCAACAAGAAATTCGAATGGATCGGTTGGTTCCAGGTTATGGTTGCTTTCGTAATTGGTATTTACTATTTCGCAATCATCGTTTGGGTACTGAGCTACGTTGGCTTCTCCTTCACTGAAGCATGGGGCGCAGATCCAACAGGATTCTTTGTAAGCTATCTGGGTCTGACAGACAGTGCTCTGCACTTCGGCGGAATCCAGACTAACCTGATCCTGCCATTCCTGATCATCTGGGCTGTTGTTGCATTCATTATGTACAAAGGTATCTCCAAAGGTATCGAAACTGTATGTAAAATCTGCCTGCCTATCCTGTTAGTACTGGTAGCTATCCTGGTTGTAAGAGGTATCACACTGCCAGGAGCAATTGACGGTCTGGCTTACATGTTCACACCTGACTGGTCTGCTCTGACAAAAGCAAATGTATGGGTTGCTGCTTACGGACAGATCTTCTACAGCTTATCCATCGGATTCGCTATCATGCTGGCATACTCCAGCTATCTGCCAAAAGATACAGACGTTGTTAACAGTGCATTCATCACAGCTACTGCTAACCACGGTTTCGAAATCTTCGCAGGTATCGGTGTATTCTCCATCATGGGATTCATGGCTTACAGTCAGGGCGTTGGCGTTGAAGAAGTTGCTGCTTCCGGCGTAGGTCTGGCATTCATGGTATTCCCTACAGCAATCAGCTCTCTGCCTGCACTGAACGGACTGATCGGTGTATGCTTCTTCGGAGCTCTGCTGACAGCAGGTATCACTTCCATGGTATCTATCCTGCAGGCTGTAGTATCCGGTATGCATGACAAATTCGATATGAGCCACAAGAAAGCTGTTACAGTTGTTCTGGTTCCAACATTCGTTCTGTCCATCCTGTTCATCACAGGCGCTGGTCTGAACATCCTGGATATCGTCGATGCATTTATCAATAACATCGGTGTTGCTGCAGGCGGTCTGATCGAAGTTATCCTGATCACAAGATTCTTCAACCCTGAAAGACTGAGAAAAGAAGCGAACGAATTCTCCAACTTCTCTATCGGTCAGTGGTGGACATACTCCCTGAGAATCGTTACTACTGTACTGCTGGGAATCATGCTGTTCATGAACACTAAAGACTTCATCGAAAACGGTTACGGCGGATACGCTCAGATGGATGTAAACGTATTTGGATGGGGCTGCATCGTTCTGGTAATCGTTCTGGCTGACTTCTTAACTACATTAAAAGGTAAAGAAGGCTATGCTGATCTGGAAAAAATCGCTGATAAGGAGGTAAACTAATATGAGTACAGCTGCAATCGTAATGATGGCTATTGCTTGTGTAGGCCTCTGGGGTGGTTTCGCAGTTGCTGTAGGCATCGCAATCAAATCCAACAAAAAAGAAGACTAATACAAACAGCTATAGACTATATATGTAGTGATTTAGCCCGGGCCAAGCAGCCCGGGCTTTTTTACATCATTTTGTATAAAAATAACAGAAAATTACATACATCAAACTCATTTCTAAATTTTCTAAAAATTCAGTTGCATTTACAGGATTTCCCTGCTACAATCACTTTAACGCAATAATTTAATTCCTGTTTATCAGGGAGGAGGTTTTTATGAAAATGAAATCAAAAGTATTAGTAGTTTTACTGGCATTAGTGCTGGTATTCTCTATGACTGCATGTGGCGGCGATGATGCTGAATCTACATGGGGCGACAGATATGCTGCTGTTCTTGACTCCGGCGAAGCTAGAGATCATGCAGATTATCAGGCTCTGGCTGATGAACTGATTCAGATCAGAGATGAATGCGGAGCTACATATGTTTATGTAATGACTCCTGCTGATGCTGACGGAAATCCATCTGCTGATGGAGACTACAGTAAAGACGGAACATTCCTGCTGACAGCTGAAGGTTCTGAAGATCCAGACGACTGGGCTACTGACTATGGCTGGGAAATCCAGTTCACAGAAGCTTGGGAAGGCACTCCTGCTGCAGCTAGATCTGCTTGGAGTGAAGATGATGAAGGAACAACTGGTTGCTGGTCTGCTTTCGCTCCTATCTATGACAGCGAAGGTACAGTAGTTGCTATCCTGGGTATCGACTATCCTGCAGATGATATCATCGTAAACTATCCAGAATGGGATAGATACAATGATAACTGGAATGGATACGAAGAAGAAATCACTGGTGAAGTTCCTGCTGATGTTGCAGACATGATTTCCTACACAACTGCTGTAGCTAACAAATATGCTCAGACTCTGAGCGGCCAGGAAGCATGGGCTGATCAGTATGTTGCTCTGCTGGAATCCGGCGAAGCTAGAGATTATGCAGATTATGAATCTATCATGACAGTATTATCCGACATGAGAGAAGATATCGGCGCAACTTATATCTATACATTGACTCCTGCTGGTGAAGACGGCGAAACTCCTGATTACACAGCAGAATACAATGAAAACGATTTCCTGATCACAGTTGATGGATGTGAAGAACCAGATGACTGGGGCGTTGCATACGAATGGGAAATCCAGTTCACAGAAGCTTGGGAAGGCACTCCTTCTTCCGCTAGATCCGCATGGGATAACTATGGCGACGGATACTGCTGGTCCGCTTTCGCTCCTATCTATGACAGCGAAGGCACAGTAGTTGCTATCCTGGGAATCGACTATCCATGTGATGATGTAGTTGCTGCTAACCCAGAATGGAACAGAGACGGCGATGTATTCAATGGTTTCCACGATGAAATCACCGGCGAAGTTCCTGCTGATGTAGCTGCAATGAGAGATACAGTTACAAACTATGCTAAAGATCTGGCTAGACTGCTGTCCGGCACAATCAAATAATTGTATCTGAACAATTAAACAACAAACTTGATTACGAGTGTCCGGTTTACACCGGACACTCATTTTTTATGCGATTTGAGGCCGCTTTTACTCTTTATGCCCATTTGCACAATTTCGCATTTAAAGCCCCTTAAATCGCAAATCAGAGCTTCATACACATAATAAAAGAGCCTCTCTGTCGAGAGGCTCTTCTTATATTACCTTGTTAAAGTATCCGTTCTTATTTCTGATCAGCCAGCTTCTTGTAGCCTTCGTATCTTTCTCTTGCAGATTCTTCTGTCATCGCAAACAGTCTGTCTGCAACTTCTGGGAATTCCTTAGCAAGTGAAGAGTAACGAGTCTGATCCATGATAAAGTCTTTGAAGGACTTAGTTGGTTCGCCGGAATCCAGCTGGAATGGGTTCTTGCCCTTTTTCTTCAGTTCAGGATTATATCTGTACAGATGCCAGTAACCGGATTCAACTGCATCTTTGATGTTTTCCTGAGATTTACCCATGCCCTTTCTTAATCCGTGGTTGATACATGGAGCATAAGCAATGATCAGGGATGGTCCGTCATAAGCTTCGGCTTCTACCATAGCTTTCATCAGCTGGTTCTTATCAGCACCCATACCTACCTGAGCTACATATACATAACCATAGGACATAGCCATCATACCCAGGTCTTTCTTCTTGATTCTCTTACCGGATGCTGCGAATTTAGCAATCGCTGCTGCCGGTGTAGCCTTGGAAGCCTGACCGCCTGTGTTGGAGTAAACTTCTGTATCGAATACCAGAATATTGATGTTTTCTCCGGAAGCCAGTACGTGGTCCAGACCGCCGTAACCGATGTCGTATGCCCATCCGTCGCCGCCAAGAGCCCAGATAGACTTCTTAACCAGGTAGTCTTTCAGTTCCATGATTCGTTTGCACAGTTCTTTAACAACAGGATCTGTTGTGTTCTGTTCCTTGATCACTTCGATTACACGGTTGCTCTTTTCTCTGGACATTTCGCCGTCGTTTTTGTATTCGATCCATTCAGCAAATGCTTCGTGGAGAGTTTCGTCGATATCCAGTTCCATCAGAGCTTTCATTGTATGTTCGATTTTTTCTCTGTGCTGCTTATCAGCCATTACCATACCGTAACCGAACTCAGCGTTGTCTTCAAACAGGGAGTTGGACCATGCAGGGCCTCTTCCGTTTTCGTCCTTGCAGTAAGGCATTGTAGGAGCGGAAGCACCCCAGATAGAGGAACATCCTGTAGCGTTTGCAATCAGCATTCTGTCACCGAACAGCTGAGTTGCCAGCTTGATGTAAGGTGTTTCGCCACATCCCGCGCAAGCGCCGGAGAATTCGATATATGGTTTAGCGAACTGGGAGCCCTTAACTGTTTCCTTAGACATGATATAGTCTTTTCTTGGAATAGTTAAGCTGTAATCCCAGTTGGAAGATTCGTGCATTTCTTCAGCAGCAGGTACCATTACCAGTGCCTTTTCCTTAGCCGGACAGATGTCCGCACAGTTACCGCATCCCAGGCAGTCATATGGAGACAGCTGCATTCTGTAGTGCATGCCTTCCATGCCTTTACCGATAGCAGGTTTTGTAACGAATGTTTCAGGTGCTTCTGCAACCTCTTCGTCATTCAGCAGAACCGGTCTGATTGTTGCATGCGGACATACAAATGAACACTGGTTACACTGGATACATTTCTGAGCATCCCATCTTGGAAGAGTAACCGCAACACCGCGTTTTTCATAAGCAGTTGTACCGGACGGGAATGTACCGTCTTCGATTCCGTCAAATGCAGATACAGGCAGATCGTCACCTTCCTGTCTGTTCATAGGCATCAGGATTTCTTCGATGAATTCAGGTAATTCTTCGTATTTTTCTTTTGGATCTTCAACGTCAGCCCATTCTGCAGGAACTTTGATTTCCTTCAGAGCGCTTACGCCCATATCTACCGCCTGACAGTTCATGTCAACGATTTTCTGACCCTTCTTCTTATATGTTTTTTCGATACCTTCTTTCAGGTATTTGATTGCATCATCTACAGGCATTACTTCTGCCAGCTTGAAGAATGCAGCCTGCATTATCATGTTGATTCTGTTGCCCAGTCCTACTTCACCTGCGATCTTGACAGCATCAATAGTGTAGAACTTGACATTCTTCTTAGCCAGGTCACGTTTAACCTTTGCAGGAAGCATTTCATTCAGTTCTTCCTCACTGTACATGCAGTTCAGCAGGAATGTTCCGCCTCTCTTAACGTCTTTCAGCATATCATACTGTCTCAGGTACGCCTGGTTATGACACGCTACAAAGTCAGCCTGGTTGATCAGATATGTAGACTGGATAGGATGTTCACCGAATCTCAGGTGGGATACAGTCAGACCGCCGGATTTCTTGGAGTCGTATGCAAAGTAACCCTGAGCATACATATCTGTTTTGTCACCGATGATCTTGATAGCTGTTTTGTTCGCACCTACTGTACCGTCGGAACCCAGACCCCAGAACTTGCATTTGATTGTTCCTTCAGGTTCTCTTGCAATACCTTCCATGTAAGGCAGGGAAGATCCTGTAACGTCATCTTCGATACCGATAGTAAAATTGTTCTTAGGTTTCTTGTGATACAGGTTATCATAAATTGCATGGATCATGCCAGGAGTTGTATCTTTAGAGCCGATACCGTATCTGCCGCCGTATACTTCAGGAGCATTCTTTTCTCCATACAGCATAGTCTTAATATCCTGATACAGTGGTTCACCCAGGGAACCCGGTTCTTTAGTTCTGTCCAGAACAGCGATTCTTTCAACTGTTCTTGGCATTACGTCCATAAAGTATTTCTTCACGAATGGTCTGTACAGTCTTACTTTGATCAGACCTACTCTGTGACCTTCCGCGATCAGTTTGTTCATTGTTTCTTCGATAGTTTCACATACAGAACCCATCGCTACGATGATATTTTCAGCATCAGGCGCACCTACATAATCGAAAGGTCTGTACGTTCTGCCTGTCATTTCGCTGACTTTATCCATATATTCAACTACGATTTCCGGAATTCTTTCATAGAATTTATTGGAAGCCTCTCTGCCCTGGAAGAAGATATCAGGGTTCTGTGCAGTACCTCTGATAACCGGATGTTCAGGATTTAAAGCTCTGTCTCTGAATTCCTGAACCGCATCCCAGTCAACCAGCTTTTTGAAGTCTTCATAAGAGAACACCTCGATTTTCTGGATCTCGTGGGAAGTTCTGAATCCGTCAAAGAAGTGTACAAACGGAACTCTTCCTTTGATAGCTGCCAGGTGTGCGATACCGCCCAGGTCCATAACCTCCTGTACAGAACCGGAAGCCAGCATTGCAAATCCTGTCTGACGTGTAGCCATTACGTCGGAGTGGTCACCAAAGATACACAGTGCATGTGTAGAAATGGATCTTGCTGCTACGTGGAACACGCCCGGAAGCAGTTCACCTGCGATCTTATACATATTAGGGATCATCAGTAACAGACCCTGAGATGCTGTAAATGTAGTAGATAAAGCACCTGCAGACAGGGAACCGTGTACTGCACCTGCTGCACCTGCTTCGGACTGCATTTCCGCAACTTTAACAGTCTGTCCAAAGATATTTTTTCTGCCATAAGTTGCCCATTCGTCCACAACTTCTGCCATTGTGGATGATGGAGTAATAGGATATATGGAAGCAACATCGGTAAACGCGTAAGAAACATGAGCCGCTGCCGTATTACCATCCATTGTTTTCATTCTTCTCTGTGTCATAATTTCCTCCAAACAAATAGTACCGCCTAGATTAGGTCTATTTTACAGTATACATATTATTTTACGGCATATGAATAAAAATGTCAAGAATGTATTGATAATAATACAAAACCGTCAGGGCCTGTTCAAATCAAGCATTTCCAACAGTTCTGCCATTTTTTGTATTGTATTTTATGTGTATTTTTGTTCCGCTTTATACTAGCAATTCCGTATATATTTTCGCATATTCATTCTATATTACTTAAATTTATACCCTTTTAAGTCCATTTACTGCATATTTTGGTTTATTTTGTGTATATTCTGTAAACTTTTTCAGGGTATTAAAAAGGCAGGTCATACGACCTGCCTTCTAAAAGCATTTTAAATTTTTATCACAAATCAGATTATTCGATGATTTCGGATACTACGCCGGAACCTACTGTTCTTCCGCCTTCTCTGATCGCGAATCTCAGTCCTTCTTCGATAGCGATTGGAGTGATCAGTTCGATTGTCATTGTGATGTTATCTCCAGGCATGCACATTTCTGTTCCTTCTGGCAGCTGCAGGTTTCCTGTTACGTCAGTTGTTCTGAAGTAGAACTGTGGTCTGTAGCCGTTGAAGAATGGTGTGTGTCTTCCGCCTTCTTCCTTTTTCAGTACGTATACTTCGCCTTTGAATTTTGTGTGTGGGTTGATTGTTCCTGGGATACACAGAACCTGTCCTCTTTCGATTTCATCTCTCTGTACACCTCTCAGCAGAGCACCGATGTTATCTCCTGTTTCAGCCTGATCTAACAGCTTTCTGAACATTTCGATACCAGTTACAACAACCTTTCTCTTTTCTTCTGTTAAGCCTACGATTTCTACTTCTTCGCCAACCTTCAGCATACCTCTTTCTACTCTACCTGTAGCTACTGTACCTCTACCTGTGATGGAGAATACGTCTTCTACTGGCATCAGGAATGGTTTGTCGTTGTCTCTTTCTGGTTCTGGAATGTATGTGTCTACTGCTTCGAACAGTTCGATGATTTTGTCTCCCCATGGTCCGTTTGGATCGTTCAGTGCTTCCAGAGCGGATCCTCTGATGATTGGTGTGTCATCTCCTGGGAATTCATATTCGTCCAGCAGTTC
>JAGBGL010000008.1 GCA_017936025.1 Bacillota bacterium
AACTTCAAAAAAATATTCTGGAATAGCTTTTTAAGGGCAAAATCCGAACACAATTTCTTGTGCTCATTGTGAGCGTTCGGAACTTTGTTCTGGAGGAAGGCAATGATGTAAAGGAACTGCAGGAGGATTCAGATATAAATAAAAAGGCGCTTTACATTATGATGCAAAGCGCCGGTTGAATTATTCTTATTTGTCGCGGATTTCAGCGTGCAGTTCCTGCAGGGATTTCAGCTGGCTTCCGGTTTTATCAGTCTTGATGTAGTGGATGCCGTGTGCAGTTGCTTTTGCAGCAGCGATAGTAGTCATGTAAGGTATTCTTGCTTTGATAGCAGCTTTTCTCAGATAACTGTCATCGTTTACGCTGTTTTTGCCGATCGGTGTATTGATAACCAGATCGATCTTTCCGTTAGTGATCAGGTCGAGGATGTTTGGACGTCCTTCGGACAGCTTGTTCACTCTTTCTACAGGGATGCCTGCAGCCATCAGCAGCATGGATGTGGATTTAGTCGCCATGATGTGGAATCCGTCCTGAGACAGGCTCTTGGCAACTTCCACGATTTCAGCCTTATCTTTGTCGTTAACAGAAATAAGAACAGTACCTTCAGTAGGCAGTTTGGAACCTGCACCTTCCTGAGCTTTGAAGAATGCTTCACCGTAGGAAGAGGACAGTCCCAGAACTTCACCTGTGGATCTCATTTCAGGTCCCAGTACAGGGTCAACTTCCTGGAACATCTTGAATGGGAATACAGCTTCCTTAACTCCGTAGTTAGGGATTACCTTGTCAGTCATTCCTTCCAGCGGAGATGGTCTGCCTGTCAGTTCTGATGTGATGATATCTGTAGCCAGTGGAACCATGCGGATGTTACATACTTTGGAAACCAGAGGCACTGTACGGGAAGCTCTTGGGTTTGCTTCCAGAACGTATACCTTTTCGTTTTCAATAGCATACTGCATGTTCATCAGGCCTTTAACGCCCATTTCTTCAGCGATCTTTCTTGTATATTCTTTGATCTGCTGAACGTTCTTTTCAGAAATCTGTACAGAAGGCAGGATACAAGCGGAGTCACCGGAGTGTACACCTGCCAGTTCGATGTGTTCCATAACTGCAGGAACGTAAGCTTTTGTACCGTCGGAGATGGCATCTGCTTCGCATTCCAGAGCGTTGTTCAGGAATCTGTCGATCAGGATAGGTCTGTCAGGAGTTACGCCTACAGCAGCTTTCATGTAGCCTTCCATAGAAGCGTCATCATAAACGACTTCCATACCGCGGCCGCCCAGTACGTAGGAAGGACGAACCATGCAAGGGTATCCGATTTCATTTGCGATAGTGATGGCTTCTTCAACTGTTGTAGCCATGCCGGATTCAGGCATTGGGATTTCCAGTTTTTCCATCATTTCACGGAACAGGTCTCTGTCTTCTGCCAGATCGATTACGGATGGGGCAGTTCCCAGGATCTTGACTCCGTTAGCTTCCAGATCGTTAGCCAGGTTCAGAGGAGTCTGTCCGCCGAACTGTGCGATAACGCCCAGAGGTTTTTCTTTATTGTAGATACTCAGAACATCTTCCAGTGTCAGAGGTTCAAAGTACAGCTTGTCGGATGTGTCGTAGTCTGTAGATACTGTTTCAGGGTTACAGTTTACGATGATAGTTTCGAAGCCCAGTTTTTTCAGAGCCAGAGAAGCGTGTACGCAGCAGTAATCAAACTCGATACCCTGACCGATTCTGTTAGGACCGCCGCCCAGGATCATGATCTTCTTGTTGTCAGATACAGGGTTCTTGTCTTCTGCATTGTAAGTGGAGTAGTAGTAAGCGCTGTTTTCTGTACCGCTTACGTGTACGCCTTCCCATGCTTCTTCTACGCCCAGTTCGATACGTTTGTTTCTGATGTCGTCTTCAGAGATTTCGAGGATCTGGCTCAGGTATTTATCGGAGAAGCCGTTCTT
>JAGBGL010000093.1 GCA_017936025.1 Bacillota bacterium
GGACGGTACAGTGCAACGCCCGCAACGATATCTTCAAAGCAGTCAGGTTTGAGGTTCTTCATAAACTGAGTCATTCCGCCGCTTTCCAGCTGGAACACGCCCTGAGTATTACCTCTGGCAATCAGTTCATAAGTCTTCGGATCATCATAATCCATATTCGCAAAATCGATTTCAACACCATGGTTTTCTTTGATCATTTCCAGGGCATCGCGGATAACTGTCAGATTCCTGAGTCCCAGAAAGTCCATCTTCAGAAGGCCAAGTTCCTCGATAGTAGTCATTGTAAACTGAGTAGCGACACCTTTATCAGACATGTACAGCGGTACATATTCGTCGATGCTCTTCTTGGAGATAACTACACCCGCCGCATGTGTGGAAGCATGTCTCGGCATGCCTTCCAGAGCCTTGGACATATCCAGTACATGACGGACATTCTCATCATTTTCATAAGAAGCCTTCAGTTCAGGATTCATATTCAGAGCTTTATCTATAGTCATCTTCAGATCGAACGGAATCGCTTTTGCGATCGCATCGGTTTCGGCATAGCTCAGATTCAGGACCCTTCCTACGTCACGTACGGCAGCCTTTGCCTTCATTGTACCGAAAGTGATGATCTGAGACACTTTATCCTCACCATATTTTCTGATTACATAGTCGATTACTTCCTGCCTTCTTTCATAGCAGAAATCGATATCGATATCAGGCATGCTGACACGTTCAGGATTCAGAAAACGTTCGAAAATCAGACTGTATTTGATAGGATCGATATCAGTGATCTTCAGCACATAAGCAACGATACTGCCCGCTGCAGAACCTCTTCCCGGACCTACCATGATCCCGTTTTCTTTGGCATAGTTGATAAAATCCCATACGATAAGGAAGTACTCAACATATCCCATTTTTTCAATAATTGACAGTTCATAATCCAGACGTTCTTCCAGCTCTGCGAAATCAGCATCCTGCTGGCTGCCGTATCTTTCTTTAAGTCCATCATTGCAGAGTTTTCTAAGATACTGCTGATTAGTCAGTCCGTCCGGTGCATGGAAATCAGGCAGATGCAGATGTCCGAATTCAAATTCCACATTGCACTGCTCTGCAATTTTCGCTGTATTATCACACGCCTCAGGAATATTTGAGAACAGCTTGCGCATCTCGTCTTCGGACTTCAGATAGAACTGGTCGTTCGGGAAGCGCATACGGTTTTCTTCATCTATTGTAGCAGCAGTCTGGATGCACAGCAGCACATCATGAGCCTTTGCATCCTCCTGTCTAACGTAATGTACGTCATTGGTTGCAGCAAACGGGATGCCTGTCTCTTCATGCAGTCTTATCATGTCAGGAAGAATGCGTGCTTCCTCCTCAAGTCCCTGATCCTGCAGTTCCAGGTAAAAGTTGCCTTCACCGAAGATATCAAGCAGCTCCAGTGCTTCCGCCTTTGCACCTTCATAGTTTCCGCGGAGCAGATTCTGCTGTACTTCCCCGGCAAGGCATGCGGAAAGAGCAATGAGCCCTTCACTGTGCTGTCTCAGCAGACTCTTATCGATTCGAGGCTTATAATAAAAACCCTTCGTGTATCCTTCCGAAACAATTTTGATTAGATTCTTATATCCTTCGTTATTCTTTGCCAGCAACACAAGATGCCCCTGCCTCTTATCCTTATCCGAATCTTTGTCGTACATGGATCTTGCAGCGGTATAAACTTCACATCCGATCACCGGCTTTATATCATTTTTTAAACATTCCCTGTAAAAATCAATTACACCGAACATAGCCCCATGGTCAGTAATTGCAA
>JAGBGL010000094.1 GCA_017936025.1 Bacillota bacterium
TAATGAGAACATCCACAGCAGAATTTCCCTGCTGGATCCACCGAATAAAATCAAGAAATCCATCATGAGAGCTACAACTGACTCCGACGGAATCATCAAATTTGATCCTGAAAACAAACCGGGTGTCAGCAACCTGCTGAACATTTACAGCGTTCTGTCCGGAATCTCCATCGAAGATCTGGAAAAGAAATACGAAGGCTGCGGATACGGCGACTTTAAAAAAGACCTGGTGGAAGTTACAGTAAATGCACTGGCTCCGATCCAGGAAAGATACAACGAAATCAGAAATTCCGAAGAACTCATCAAGATTCTGGAAGACGGCGCAAGAAAAGCTGACGCTATCGCACAGAGAACAATGAAGAGAGTAAAAGATAAATTCGGATTAGGATTCTAAGAATACAAAAGCTGCATCATTTTGATGCAGCTCTTGTATATGGAATAAAATGGTTGCCATAAATAACCAATTTTGATATAATGCATATCATCAGGAGGACGGGTGAAGCGGTTTTTTTCCGGAAAGGAGATTCCGATGAGCGATTATGAGATGCTCGCCATTATTTTAATGGTATTGGGGTTATTGATCGCGGTTGGGGATAGCCAAAAAAGAAAATAATCGCCCACATTTTCGACCTAGGCGATTATTTTGTGTTTGCAATATAATGCTTAGGAAAAGACCGTAATACGGTTTTCCTCCTGATTAGATTATAGCCCCGCGTACCGCGAAAATCAAACAGAATTTATAAATTGTTTCTGCAGCGTTCGCGTATGCGCTCCATTACTTCTGTAACTATACAGATCACTATGACTCCCAGGCACCAGCCTGCCAGAACGTCTGTAGGATAGTGGACGCCGACGTAGATGCGGGACAGGCCTATGCCGAAACATGGAATTAAAAGCAGTGCGGTCAGAATATTGGTTCTGCGGCTGATGGAGGATGCGCTGCGGCCGGCAAGGCAGCTGCGTTTGCTGCGCCGGTGACATGTGCTGCATATGCCAGTACATATGTCTGTTTTTGCATAGTATCTGATCAGCAGAATTAGCATACCGAACACCACCAGTGCCGAAATCGAATGGCCGCTCGGGAAGGACCATCCACCCTGTTCGATGAGAAAATTAAGCTCGTCCGGACGTGGGCGCATGAAGACCGACTTCAGATAGTGATTAAACGATGAAGCAGTAATTGCAGCGGCTGCAGCCGGAATTCCATAATGAATACGTGTCTTTGGAAGCACCAGCAAAATAAGGCAGATGATGACTATTGACTTAGTATCACCCAGATGTGTCAGTGCAATTACCAGCGGATCCAGCCAGGCCGAACGCATCGAGAAGAAAGCCTGCTGAATGGCAGAGTCGAAGGCCAGAGGGCTTCCGCCGTGGACGGAGTATGCAATTATAATAAATGTGATAAGGGCGGCACCGGCCGCTATCCATCTTGTTTTTTTCATACGGACCTCCTTTAGGATAAGTCAATTATAAACTTTTTTATGCAAAAAAACACAAGTTTTGTGGTATAGTAGACATAACTAAGGAAAAGGAGCAAGAGATAATGAAAATATTGAAGAATATCCCTGCAGCGGCAAAGCTGTACGGTAACCTCAGATACTTGAACAAACATAAGAAAAATATTGAAAAATATAGAGCTGAAGAAAACTATGAAAAAGAGCGTGAATATATCCGCCTTGCTGAATACGAATGGGCAAACAGACTTCTGAAGGATTTCGGCATGGATCTGCATATCCACGGCGAGGAAAATCTGCCTCAGGAAGGTCCTGTTGTCTTCATCGGAAACCATCAGGGCTACGCTGATATCGTAGCTTTCTGTGCGGCACTGTCAAAACATATCCAGTTCGGATATGTTGCGAAAAATGAACTGGAAAAAGTTCCTTTATACGGAGCATGGATCAAACGTATCCGCAGCGTTCTTATCAAGAGAGATGATCCACGCGAATCTCTGAAGACTATTGAAGAAGGTATCGAACTGATAAACAAGGGCTTTTCTATGCTGATCTTCCCCGAAGGAACACGCAGCAAATCTGCAGAAATGGCTGACTTCAAGCGCGGAGCATTCAAGCTGGCAACAAAACCGGGCGTGCCTATCGTGCCTGTAACTATTATGGGAAGCTGGCGTGCGATCGAGGAAAGCGGAGTCGTAACACCGACACGTCTTGACGTAATGGTGCATCCTGCTGTTGAAACTGCAGGCATTGACCGTAAGGCAGAAAAACAGATGGTTGCAGATGTGGAAGCAACGGTACGCGACGGTCTGGAACAGCTGAAGAAAATTCAGGAGGAAGCAAATGGCGAAAACTAGGATAATGATCTATGGCGATTCCAACACTCACGGCTATAATGCCCTGGATGGAGGTCGCTTTGACGAGAATACAAGATGGACAGGAGTGTGTCAGAACATTCTGGGCAGCGACTATGTGATCGTTGAGGAAGGCCTGAATGGCAGAAATACGTGCTACAATATCCCGCAGGAAGAATACAAGAACGGATGCTTCTGCGTTGTACCTATCACACTTTCCCAGCTGCCGCTGGATGTGATATGTGTAAAGCTTGGCTCCAATGACATAGACAAATTTTCCAAGCATACACCGGAAGAGATTGCAGAAGATGCAGCAACGGTCATGAAGTATGCGAAGGCTGCGGCCGAAGGAAAATATCCTGACCATCCGCGAAAATATGTGCTGATGGCTCCGCTGGAACTGACACCGGAGGCTCTGACAGGAGAATTCGCTGAATTC
The DNA here is from genome assembly GCA_017936025.1 of Bacillota bacterium. Classification (GTDB taxonomy): domain Bacteria; phylum Bacillota; class Clostridia; order Peptostreptococcales; family Anaerovoracaceae; genus RGIG9096. Next base: position 2,748 of record JAGBGL010000094.1, read on the forward strand.
TATGATGAAGAATGCATTGAAATCGCGAAAAAACTGCCGGCAGCATACGAAGCTCAGGCAAAAAAAGACGGTTTTATGTTCTTTGATGCCAACAAATATGCAAGATGCTGCAAGGAAGACGGACTTCATCTGGATGCGGAAAATCACCGCAAACTGGGCGAAGCGTTTGCACAGTTTGTTTTGGAAAACTTCGCTACAAAATAAACAGATAGGAGATTTTTAATTGCAAACATATAAAAATCAGGAGTTGCAATTATCTTTTTAATAATAAATGGCTATACATACCGTAAAACACGTGATGTATAGCCATTTTTGTGTGAAAAATATATGATTTGCAATACGTAATCGGCATTCCGGGGTTCAGTTACACTAAATTCATATAGATTTCTTTTCTCTGTTCATAAAGCTCGATGAACTTTTCTTTTCTTTCTTCTCCGCCGAAATTCATAAAAGCATATGGAAGCCCTTTCATATCCTTTGCTCTTTCCCACAGCTCGTCGATACCGGCGTCGGCGTCAGCCAGCACTACCGTGTTGGCTTCCAGAACCTCGCGGTTCTGATCATCGAAGATGATGCCGTCGCCGCACAGAACCACGATGCCTTCGCGGTCCTTCAGGGACTGGAGCATTTCGTATTCTTTGTTGCGGTATTCGTGTTCGCCCATCAGCATGCAGATGCGCTGGATAGTGCGGCCGTCCAGTTTTTCGATTTCAGCATCCAGATCGATCAGTTCGTAGGACATTTCGGCAGCGATCTGTTCAGCGAGTTCGCGGGTCTGCGCGCCCATGTAGCCTGTCACGAAAATACGCGGTGAATTTTTATATGTCATTTTGTTATCTCCTTTTAATTGCAGATTTGATAATCGTCAGCTAATATTGTACCACAAATTTGCCAAGACAGGTAATATATCGTATAATGTATATAACTATACGCCCGGCATGCTGCAGCGGGAAACCGTATGAACAGCAGGCAGGGGTGCACGAAATGAAATGAGGATATAAAAATGAAAAAACCGACTTTAATTATAATGGCTGCGGGAATGGGCTCCCGCTACGGTGGTCTGAAGCAGATGGACCCGATCACTGATAAAGGAGAAATCATTCTGGACTTTTCTCTGTACGATGCGATGCTGGCAGGCTTTGAGCGTGTAATCTTCGTAATCAAAGAAGAAATGGAAGCAGACTTCCGTGCGCTGATCGATGATAAAGCAGGCAAGCACCTGAATGTTGAATATGCATTCCAGAAAATCGACGACCTGCCTGAAGGCTTCACGGTTCCTGAAGGGAGAGTTAAACCATGGGGAACAGCTCATGCTGTACTGAGCTGCCGCCACCTGATCGACGGACCTTTCGCAGTAATCAATGCTGACGATTACTATGGCCCAAGCGGATTCGCGAGCATCTACGAGTTCCTGACTGAAAACAAAGAAGAAGGCCAGTACTCTTACTGCATGGTTGGCTTCCAGTTAGAAAATACAATCACAGAAAATGGTCATGTTGCCCGCGGTGTATGCGAGATCACAGAAGATGGCTACCTCAAGCAGGTAACTGAAAGAACAAAGATCCAGCAGCAGCCGGAAGGAATCTCCTACACAGAAGACGACGGCAAAACATGGACAGTGCTGCCTGAAGGCACAACAGTTTCCATGAATTTCTGGGGCTTCACAAAGAGCATGATGGAAGAGATGGAAGCACGCTTCCCGGCATTCCTGGAAAAAGCAATGGCTGAAAACCCTGAAAAAGGCGAGTTCTATCTGCCATTCGTAGCTGATGAGCTGGTTCAGGAAGGAAAAGCAAAAGTTAAAGTTCTGAAGACTCCGGACAAATGGTACGGTGTAACTTACAGAGCTGACAAAGAAATGGTTATGGCGTCCCTGCAGTCCATGAAGGACAAGGGCCTGTATCCTGAAAAACTGTGGAAATAAAATTATGTAATAAGAAACCCGCTGCGGCTGATGCCGCGGCGGGTTTTTTGATGCAGAAGTGGAGTACGCGACAGCAAATGACTATTTTTCAATTGGACGTGTCGGAATTTTGGTGCCGCACGACAGCAAACCCACGTTTTTAATAAAAATAGGCGCATGGCGATGGAATTGCGACAGCAAATAAGGAAAATCAGAACAAAACAGGCGCACCTCATGCTAGGTTGCGCCTGTTTTGGGCAAATTTAATAAGATGCTGTCGTTTTTAGATCCATACGCGACACAAACAACAGAATTCTCAAAGATGCTGTCGTTTTTAACTAGTGATGTGCCATAAATAACTGAGCAAATCCATTTGCTGTCGCCTGCTGAGGAAATTGCGACACAAAATAGACTTCTGACCCATATGCTGTTACACACCTAATAGCACATAATTAATTTTACCACTATGATCTTTAGATATGAAATGTTGTCCTATACATGGTCGTGTAATATAATAAAGTAAATCAGACGACACATAAGGAGGGCACCATGAAAAAAGCAAGAAAAATATTAGCATTTACCATTGTAGCGGCATTGCTGATGCAGTTCAGCGGAATTGCCTTTGCGGCGGAAGCAATAGATGAAACGCCGACAATTGTAGCTTCCGGTACATGCGGTGCGGATGTAGTGTGGGAACTCGATAGCGAAGGAACACTGACAGTATCTGGCACCGGCAAGATGTATGACGAACCTAAGAGCGAGGATACGCCATGGTACGGATACGAAGACAGCATCAGAAAAGTGATCATTGAGGATGGTGTTACCAAAATCGGCAATTGGGCTTTCGGCGGGCTCGGAAATCTTACAGAAGCTGAAATTGCAGGATCTGTTACTTTGATAGGTAATTATGCATTCAAGATGACAGGACTGAAGGAAATTACAATACCTGAGGGTGTAAAGGTGATAGAAATGGAAGCCTTCAGACAGAGTCCGGATCTGGAAAGCGTAATCCTCCCGGATTCATTGATCCGCATTGAAAGCTATGCTTTTGCACAGTGTACTTCTTTAAAAGATATAAATATTCCAGAAGAAATATCAGAGATAAAAGAAAATACTTTCTGGGGATGCAGCAGCCTCAGTAAAATAGAATTCAGCAATAACTTGACCGGCATAGGAATACGTGCATTCATACAATGCAGCAATTTGAAAGAAGTATATATTCCTGAGACAGTTACAAATATTGGTGAGAGTGCTTTTGGATCCGACACAGTAATTAACGGATTTAAAAACTCCGAGGCAGAGCAATTTGCCGGTGAAAACGGTAATGAATTTGTGCCGGTAAAAGTATTTTTCCAGTGGGAAGGTACTGACAAGTGCAAGGCTTTCTTTAAGGATATGAACGGAAACGTTATGAAGACAGTTGATTGTACAGTAACAGAAAAGACTGCGGCAGAAATGGCTTCCTGTACAGAGGATGGCTACGACAGTTATGTCGCAGAGGCTACAGTCTGTGACTATGTTTACACGGATGTGAAAAAGACAGATAAAAATCATATTCCTGCAATCGGGCACAGCTGGAAAGCAGAGTTCGGCTGGAACGGCGACGCATGCAAGATCACACTTACATGTGGCAACTGCGGCGAAGCAGTGAAGGATGACTGCGAAGTTATTACAGAAATTACAAAAGAAGCTTCCTGTACAGAGACCGGTCTGAAAAATCTCACTGCGGAATTTACATATGACGGAGAAAGTTATACAGACATAAAAAATGATGTGACTGTAAAAAAAGCAGAACATAGTTATGAAGCTTATTTTGACTGGCTGTCAAACAATAAATGCCTATATACTCTTGAATGTGTTGTATGTGGAAAAAAGTATAAAGGTGATTGCATCGTTATAGGAGAAGGTAGATCCGCTACTTGTTATAGGGAAGGTCTTGTGACTCTAACAGCAAAAATACCGGACTTAAAAGATGGTTATGTTTTTGAAGATGTAAGAGAGAATGTGGTCATTCCAATAACGCATAAGTGGAATTCCGACTTTACTGTCGACAAAATGCCGACAGAAACCGAACAGGGTCAAGTTTCAATCCATTGCAGCCTTTGCGGTTGCATTGACCCGGATTCCATCACAGCAGTACCTGCATATATAACACGTATTGCGGGAAGCAACCGGTATGCGACTTCCATAAAAGCGGCAGAGTATCTGGCTGAACTGGCAGGTGTCGAAAAGTTCGAAAATATAGTCGTTGCCTGCGGGACTAATTTCGCAGATGCGCTGTCAGGAAGCTATCTGGCAAATGTGAAAGAAGCCCCTGTTATAGTTGTGGACACAGCGAGCCCTGCTTCCTATGAAGAAGTGATGAAATATATCCGCGGAAAAATTGCTTCACACGGAACGGTATATATCCTGGGCGGAACCGGTGCGGTTTCTCAGGAATTCCAGGACGAACTGGAAGCGCGTGGCATTGACACTCAGCGCCTCGGCGGAAAAGACCGCTATGCAACAAACATCGAGATCCTGAAAGAAGCAGGCGTCGATTCTTTGTATTATGGTGATATGATGATTGCATGCGGAAGCAATTTTGCTGACGCTCTGTCCGCTTCTGCTGTAGGGCTTCCGATCATGCTGACAGGCGAAGGGTTGAATGAAAATCAGCAGCAGTATCTGCAGCGTGTAGACATAGACACAGCATACATTCTGGGCGGGACAGGTGCTGTTAGTGAAGCTACGAGAGAACAGGTCGGCGAATATACTGAGTATACTTGCAGACTGGCAGGAAGCAACAGATTTGAAACTTCTCTTGCTATAGCTGAGGCTTTCTTCCCATATGAAAGGGATGCCGTAGTCCTTGCAGTCGGTGACAATTTCCCGGACGGACTTTCAGCAGGCCCACTGGCGATGGTGCAGGATGCACCGCTGATCCTGGTTATGGATAATGTCACAGAGCATGCAGAAAAATACGCATATAATCACGAGTGCATGTGGGCAGTTGTGATGGGCGGAGAACCGCTGATTTCAAATGACGCAGTCAGAAGAATAATTCAGTAATAGGATGTAATATCAGGTGGAAATAAGATAATAACTAAGAACCTCCCAGCCGGTTACCGGCGGGGAGGTTCGTTTTTTAGTTATTTGATTTTATTGAGATTCTGGTTGTGGTAAGGAGCTATCACATCGTAATAGCTTTTCATGTATTTACCGACTTTTGCGTACCACTGTGGATTCGCTGCGTAGCGTTTATTTACGCCGGCGAGTGTAGGGCTTCCGCCGTAAAGGCTGGCACCGGGTCTGAGATATTTTGAAGACAGCCCGGAAGCAACGTCCATGATACAGGCCTCTTTGGAAGGATAGCTCTTGCCGCCGTAGCCAAACATATTGTTAGGACGGTACATCATTGTGCCATGGGCACTTTCCAAGGAAGCGATCGACATCAGGAATATGGCATTTACGCCGTACTGTTTTTCAGCCTGGAGGAATGTGTCTTCGAGGCCGACAAGGCCGGCTTTGGAAACTCTCTTGAGGTCTGCTTCGGTTGCGCCGCTCGGCGTGCGTAGGTCCATAGCATAGATCTGCTGAAGTGTCGGCTGCGGAACAGCCTGCTGAGCGATCACTTCGTTAGCGGTATAGGTCTGAAGCGATGCGGCAAGGTTTGACTGCGGAACATCAGGAGGCGCTATAGGTTTTGTGCTTTGAATCTGAGTATCAAGCAGATTAACAGCGACAACTGACAGGACGCAGATTGCTGCGACGGCAAGAAGATAGCCGGCTGCACCCAGGATGTTTTTAGCAGTGCTGTATTTTACAGGCTCTGCCGGAACGACTGGCGGTTCCTCAAAAGTCACAGGAACAGTATCGTTGGCATCAATGTCTGCAGATACTTCTTCATCGATCACCGGTTCTTCTGCTGCTTCAGATTCTTCGTCCGCCTCGGGCTCTTCATCAACCACTGGTTCACTGTCCTCAGCCGGTTGCTCAGCTGTTTCAGCACCAGTGTCTGCAGGTACGTCTTCTATTTCAGGTTCTTCATCAACTACTGCCGGTTCGTCGGATGTCTCAGGGGCTTCGACAACTACCGCTGGCTCGTCAGATGCCTCAGGATTTTCATCAACAACAGGGGCGATTATCTCTGCGATTTCATCAACTACCTGCTCGATTTCTTCATCTGGTTGCACTTCGTCAACCACCTGGTGATCAGGGGCAGCAACAGTTTCAGGATTGGCAACTTCGTCAGCTGTTTCAGTTACCGGTTCACCGGATTCGTCAGCTGGCACAGCGGCTCTGGATTCTGCAACGCTAAGTGCGTCTTCCGCTGCAGCTTTGATTTCTTTCTCCAGTTCAGCAATTTCCGCATCAAATATAGCAGTTATTTGTGCAATTGTTTTATCTTCTAATTTCATAATTATATCCTTTACTGGTTTTGATGTCGAAATTTTAACATAATAAATGGAAATTGCCAAGTTTTTGCTTGACTTAGGGAGCGGAGGTGAATGGCTTCCCTCAACTAAAAGGCTTATAAAGCATAATGGTTACTAAAAGCGGTAACCAAGGCAGGGTTTTAGTGTAATTGGTTGAGGGAAATGTAATCACAGGATACCAATTGTGTAAACAAGACGCATGATTACCAAAAGTAGTAACCAACAGCGCCAGAAGACCGATTGGTGACGTGCAACCTGGCAGAATGCTCTGAGCTGAGACCCGCCCGGCCGGCACATATTTGCCAAACTTGCTGATCCGTGTTATCATGGCATAAATACGGCGGCATAGACGCCGGGACAATAAGGAGAACATACAATGAAGAAAGCCATTGCGGTGTTATTAACTATAATCATGATCATGGGGCTCTGTGCATGCGGAGATAATAACCCAGAAACAGTAACTGAAAAATTCTTCACGGCAGTAAAAGAGCAGAACAAGCAGGAACTTCTTATCTATGCCGAAAATCCTGCAATCAATGTTCTTGTTAATAATGCGGGTAATGAAGAAGAAATAACGGATATCTTCAGCAGCATCACAAAGAATCTGGCCTGGGAAATTCTTTCCGTAGAGGAAAATGACGAAAAGACAAAGGCGACAGTGAAAGTGAAAATCAGCAACTCCGACTTCAGCGGAGTGCTGGCAACATATCAGACTGAAGCAGTAAAATATACAACAGATAATCTGGCAGCTGCAGAATTTACAAAAGAAACCATGACACAGCAGTGCATCAAGATTTTCGCGCAGCATGTTAAAGCGGCAGCGGTTAAAGATACTGTTAAGGAAACGGAATTAGATATTAGTCTGTACAAAGACGAGAATAAGAGATGGCGTCTCGAAATGAGTGAAGAATTGAAGAATGCAGTGCTTGGCGGCATACAGTTTCCATTATAGCGGAAGCGATTGACCGGTGGCTTCCACAATAAATAGTGGCCGGTCTGCGGGCCGGATACAAGCGTTTGTACAAGTCAAAAAAGTTGAAATTTCAAGGGTTTTTGTTAATAAAAACCCTTGCTTTTTGCCCAGATACATGTATAATAATATGGCGTGTGTAATTGAGGCACGCAATCTCTGCATCATTCGAAGTGGTGCCATATAGTCCATAGGGAGGTGAAAAGAATGGCTAAATATGAAGTAATGTTCATTATCGACCCAATTCTGGAAGACGAAAAGAAAAACGCAGTTGTTGAAAGAGTACAGGAAATCATCAACGCTGACGGAGAAGTTTCCAGCGTAGACACTTGGGGAATGAGAAAGCTGGCTTACCCAATCAACAAAAAGAACGAAGGTTACTACGTTGTTGTTGAGTTCAACGCTAGCGCAGATCTGCCTAAAGAATTAGACAGAAGACTGAGAATTTCTGACGATGTAATGAGACACATCATCATCAACAAAGAAGCAAAATAAGTAATGGAGGGGTACGCGTATTATGAATAACGTAACATTGATCGGAAGATTAACAAGAGACCCTGAAGTGAGATATACTTCCGGTTCACAGATGGCAGTTGCAAGATTCAGCATCGCTATCGACCGTCCGACAAGACAGGGCGGAGAAAAGCAGACAGACTTTCCAAGCATCGTAGTGTTCGGAAAGCAGGCTGAGAACTGCGAACGCTTCCTGACTAAAGGAAGACTGGTTGGAATCGAAGGAAGAATCCAGACTGGAAGTTATACAAACAAAAACGGAGACAAGGTTTACACAACTGATGTTGTGGCAAACAGAGTAGAATTTTTAGAATGGGGCGACCGTGCAGGATCCGGCGCAGGCTTTGGCCAGCAGCAGTCCGCACCGGCGGCAGATATGGGAATTCCTGAAGGATTCTCCGCTATCGACGACGAAGATATTCCATTCTAAGAGAAAGGAGATTTGTCATGGAAAGAAGACGCGGCGGCATGAGAAGAAAAAAAGTATGCCAGTTCTGTGCTGACAAAACAGAAGTAATCGATTTCAAAGATGTTGATAAACTGAAGAAATATGTAACTGAAAGAGGTAAAATCTTACCTAAGAGAATCACTGGTACTTGCGCAGTACACCAGAGAGAAGTTACTACAGCTATCAAGAGAGCTAGAATCGTTGCTCTGTTACCATACGTAGCTGACTAATTTCAGATTAGAACAGAACAATGTATAACCAAAGTCCTCAAGGCCTGTAAAATACAGGCTTTGGGGATTTTTTTATTATCTTAAATTCTTAGGGGAATTTGTCGAATGAAATTGATGGAAAATATTTACAGTAGATGATATGATTTATACAGGACAACAAGATACAGGAGCAGTAGCGGCAAGCCACCTTTTTCGAAAGAATCAGGCCGTTGGTCTGCACGGCGGTATGAATGCCCTTCTCCCGGCAGAGCGCAAAGAACTCCGCGCAGAAGCTCTCCCAAAGCAACGGCTCTCCGCCCGAGAGCGTGACTCCGCCTCCA
>JAGBGL010000095.1 GCA_017936025.1 Bacillota bacterium
ACTAAACCCCTTCAGGGGTAAGCCAAAGAGGCAAAGGCAGTGAGGCTTGAACAAAGTAAAAGCCCGCGCCTTGAGACGCGAGCCGGTAAAACAGGCTTATAGCCTTCGGGCGAACCACCCGTTATACGGGTGGCCCCGATTTATAAAAGTTCTTTGAGTTTTGCAAGTCTTTCAAGCGCTTCGTCGAGGATGTCACGGCTGCGGGCAAAGTGCAGTCTGATCAGATTGTTGACTTCTTCGTGGAAGAAGCTGGAGCCCGGAACCGGAGCTACCCCGATATGCTCTGTCATCCACTCGCAGAACTCGAGGTCTGTCCATCCTTTGAACTGCGGTAGATCAAGGAAATCCTGAATATCGACCATCACGAAATAAGTTCCCTGAGGAACATTGTGCTTCAGCCCGATGCGGTCGAGCCCGCTCAGGAAATAATCACGTTTTTCTGTGTATGTTGCAAGCAGTTCATCATAATATGACTGCGGGAAATGCAGACCTTTGACCATCGCTTCCTGGAATGGCGAAGGTGCTCCGACTGTCAGGAAATCGTGGACTTTTTTTGCCGCCTCGATGAATTCTTCAGGCCCGATGAGATAGCCCAGTCTCCATCCTGTGATGGAGTATGTCTTTGACAGGGAGCTGCATGTGATGACATTGTCATAAAGCCCCGGAAGCCCTGCCATGCAGACATGTTCATATGGCTCGTAGACCATGTGCTGGTAAACTTCGTCTGTTATAACAAAGGCATCGTACTTCACGGCCAGCTCTCCGATAGCAGTCAGTTCTTCCCTGGTAAAAACCTTGCCGCACGGATTTGAAGGATTGCAGACGATTATGGCTTTTGCACCCTCTGCGAAACCGGCTTCCACAAGTGAAATATCAAAATCGTAGGATGGCGGTACCAGCGGGATGTAGATCGGCTGTGCGCCGGAAAGGATAGTGTCTGCACCGTAGTTTTCGTAGAACGGTGAGAAAATCATAACTTTGTCACCGGGGTTGCAGACTGTCATCATTGCGCACATCATGGCTTCCGTGCCGCCGCAGGTTGCGACGACCTCAGTCTCGGGGTCGATATATCTGCCGATAGTACGTCCGTGCTTTTCAGCCAGTGCTGCTCTGAAATTCTCAGCACCGTAGGTTATGGAGTACTGATGCGGTCCTTCTTTTGCTATGCGGGCCAGTTCTTCAGTAAGCTCTGCAGGCGGATCAAAATCCGGATAGCCCTGGGATAGATTTATTGCTCCGTATTTATTACTGATACGGGTCATTCTTCTTATAACGGAATCTGTAAAAGTTCCGACTCTGTCGCTTAATTTAGGCATACAAAACCTCTCAAAAATGTAAAAAACCGTCTCAGCTTAGCACCCTTAGACGGTTATCAACCATAACTATTTAGGGAATAGCCGAGAATCAGCTTTCCTCTTGGCTTTATTATAGCATTGACTAGGTCGGTTTACAATGTATTTATTTATACGGTTTAAATATTAAATCAAACGAAACTTCTTTATTTTTACCACAAAACCCGCTATACTTATATATTGGATAATTGCATTTATCCAATGGGATCAGAGTATATAAAGGGTAAAAAGAAAGGGCATAAAAATGGACGGCCATTTAGTAACAGATGTAATAGTAATAATAGTGCTGGTGATCTTTTCAGGATATTTTTCAGCAACAGAAACGGCATTTACTTCTCTCAACAGAATCAAGATGAAAAATCTCGCAAATGAGGGAGATAAAAAGGCGGAACTGGTTCTCCGGCTGGAGGCCAGATACGATAAACTGCTGACAACGATCCTTATAGGAAACAATATTGTGAACATCGCTATGACGGCGATAGCCACACTTCTTTTTGTAGAATTGCTGGGAGCCGCAGGCGCTACAGTTTCTACAGTTGTAATGACTATTGTTGTACTTATCTTCGGTGAGATCTCGCCGAAGAACGTAGCAAAAGAAAAACCTGACAGCTTTTCGATGTTTTCGGCACCGATCATCAATGTAATGATGAAGATACTGACACCGGTAACATGGCTTTTCACGCAGTGGAAAAAGCTGCTGACAAAAGTATTCAATCTGGGCGGCGAACATGCGATAACAGAGGATGAACTGCTGACGATCGTTGAAGAAGCAGAGACCGGCGGCAGCATCAATAACGAACAGAGTGAGCTGATCCAGAATGCGATCGAGTTCAACGATCTGGAAGCATGGGATGTACTGACTCCGAGAATTGAGATGAAATCCATCGAAGTCAATACTTCCAAAGAAGAACTGGCAGAACTCTTCAAGGCAACAGGATTCACGAGATTCCCGGTTTATGAAGAAGATGCGGATCATATTCTGGGCGTTATCAATCAGAAGGACTTTCACAACTATGTTGCAGGAACAGACCGGTCCATCAGAGAATTCATCAAGCCGGTGGTATTTGTTCCGGGCGGCGTCAAGGCGAGCGCGCTGCTGAAGAAAATGCAGCAGATGAAGGCACATCTGGCGATCGTAATCGATGAATACGGCGGAACAGAAGGACTGGTTACGATGGAGGACATCATCGAAGAACTTGTCGGCGATATCTATGATGAATACGATCTGGTAACAAATCATGAAATCATTCCGCTGAAAAACGGAAGCTACCGTATCAACGGCAAAGCAAGCTTTGATAAAGTAATGGATCATTTCGACATTGATGTCGAGGTCGACTTCCAGACTGTGAACGGCTGGGTCGTAAGAAATCTGGACAAACTGCCTGATAAGGACGACACGTTCCGGCAGCAGATCGACGATAAACTGTTCAAAGTAAGAGTAACGAAGGCTGATGACCGCAGGGCGCTGGAAATCAATCTGGTATGCGAAGCGGTGGAAGAAGAGCCTGATAAAGATACAAACAAGGACAAAATCAAGAAAGACAGGAAAGGGGAATAAATATGGGTTTAATGGAAAAAATCTTCGGCGACCTGAATGAGAAGGAAGTAAAAAAACTTTCAAAGATCGCTGATAAGGTAGAGGCTTATGATCAGCAGATGCAGGATCTGACAGATGAGCAGCTGAGAGACAAGACTCAGGAATTCAAAGACAGACTGGCAGCAGGAGAAACACTGGATGACATCCTGCCGGAAGCCTTTGCTGTCTGCCGTGAGGGTGCAGTAAGAAGCCTTGGCATGAAGCACTTCCGCGTACAGATCATCGGCGGTATCACACTCCATCAGGGCCGTATCGCTGAAATGAAGACAGGGGAAGGTAAAACTCTGGTTGCTACACTGCCTGTATATCTGAACGCGATGGAAGGAAAAGGCGTACATGTTGTAACTGTCAATGACTACCTGGCAAAACGAGACATGGAATGGATGGGCAAGCTGTACAGCTTCCTGGGGCTGACTGTCGGATGTGTTATCCACGGAATCAGTGAAGAAGAACGTAAGGCGGCATATCAGGCGGACATCACTTACGGTACAAATAATGAATACGGTTTCGACTATCTGCGTGACAACATGGTCCTGTACAAGGAAAACATGATGCAGAGAGAACTGAACTTTGCCATCGTCGACGAAGTTGACTCCATCCTCATCGACGAAGCAAGAACTCCGCTGATCATTTCCGGACGCGGAGCAAAATCTACAGACATGTACAAGGCGGCAGACAATTTCGTTAAGAGACTGCATGCCGGAACTGACTTCACGGTCGAAGAAAAAGAAAAACAGGTAGCGCTGACTGATGAAGGTATCGAAAAGTGTGAAGCACACTTCAAAATCGAAAACTTCTCCGATCCTGAAAACATGGAAATCAACCATCATGTACTGCAGGCCCTGAAGGCAAGATACATGATGAAACGCGACGTAGACTATATCATTAAAGACGGCGAAGTTGTAATCGTTGACGAATTTACAGGACGTCTGATGTTCGGACGCCGTTACAGTGACGGTCTGCACCAGGCTATCGAAGCAAAAGAAAACGTACTGGTAAGATCTGAATCCAAGACGCTGGCAACTATCACTCTGCAGAACTACTTCCGTATGTATAACAAGCTGGCAGGTATGACAGGTACAGCGAAGACAGAGGAAGATGAATTCAGAGATATCTATAACATGGACGTAGTAGTAATTCCGACAAACAAGCCTGTTGAAAGAGATGACCAGCAGGATGCTATCTATGCGACTGAGCGCGGAAAATACAAATCCATCGTTGATAAAGTTGTGGAAGCAAACCAGACAGGACAGCCTGTCCTTGTTGGTACAGTTTCCATCGAAAAATCCGAACTGATTGCAGCACAGCTGAAAAAACGCGGTGTTAAAAACTTTAATATACTGAATGCGAAGAACCACGAAAAGGAAGCCGAAATCGTTGCGGAAGCAGGCCGTAAAGGTGCGATCACTATTGCGACAAACATGGCCGGCCGAGGTACCGACATTATCCTGGGCGGTAACCCTGAATTCGAAGCAAAACAGGAAATGAGAAAAATGGGATATTCTCCGGAAGCAATTGCTTTTGCGACAAGCTTTGTTCAGACAGATGATGCAGAACTGATTAAAGCGAGAGAAGAATTCCACAGATTACACGCTAAATACAAGGAAGAACGACGCAGTGAACAGGAAGAAGTAAGGGCACTGGGAGGCCTGTGCATCATTGGTACAGAACGTCACGAATCCAGACGTATCGACAACCAGCTGCGAGGCCGTTCCGGACGTCAGGGCGACCCGGGACGCACACAGTTCTGCATCTCTCTGGAAGACGAACTGATGAGACTGTTCGGCGGAGAAAGAATGCAGAATGTCGTTCAGAGACTGGGCGTTGAAGAAGACGAGCCTATCGAAGCAGGAATGATCACACGTTCCATCGAAGGTGCGCAGAAGAAAGTCGAAGGACGTAACTTCTCCATCCGTAAATATGTACTCCAGTATGATAACGTTATGAACAAGCAGCGTGAGATCATCTACGGCGAACGTAAGAGAGTACTTTTCGGTGAAAACCTGCGCGATTATATTACAAACATGACACATGAAATGCTGGACGAAGTTATCGATCCGGTAACAGTGGCTTCCAGATTCGCAGAAGAATGGGATATCGATACTGTTAACGCAGGTCTGAAGAAAATCTCACCTGCATTCAGAGAATTATCTTACACAGACGAAGAACTGCAGTCACTGGATGAAGAATCTTTCAAACAGTCTATATACGATATGTTCGAAGAACTGTATCAGGCTAAAGAAGCTGAGATCGGTGAAGACAAAATGCGTGAAGTTGAGCGCATGATACTGATCCGTGTAGTTGATAACAAGTGGATGGATCATATCGATGCAATGGATCAGCTGAAGAGCGGTATCGGTCTGAGAGCAATGGGCCAGCAGGACCCTGCAGCAGCTTATGCGCAGGAAGGTTTCGACATGTTCGAACTGATGATCCAGTCTATCAAAGAAGAGACTGTTAAGTTCTGCTACAACGTAACTGTTGAAACAAGAACTGAACGTAAGGACATTCTGGGTACAGGCGAAGCTCACAAGGATGATTTCGTGGATGACGGTCCGGCGCAGGGCGGTCAGCCTCTGCCTGCTGAGCAGCAGGTCCCTCCTAGAGAGAGAAAGAAACCTGAGACTTACAGAAGAGAGCAGCCTAAAGTAGGACGTAATGATCCTTGTCCATGCGGAAGCGGCAAGAAATACAAACAGTGCTGCGGCAAAAATGAATAAATTGATTCCGGAGGTGGAACGATGACATACAAGAATATTACAAACCTTACGGGTATAGATATTAAAGCAAGACTTTATGAAGCCGTAAAAAGAGGTGTAAAGGTCTACGAAGAAGAGTGCGGAAGACAGACAAGATTCGGAGAACCGGTTATTGCATATGCAAATACTTCTGAACCTATTTTTGATATGTTCTGGGATAACAGCTTCTGCAAGCATCCGAGAAAAGTATATAATGCTTCCCGTGCTGTGATCGTGTATTTCCTGCCATATACAGATGATGTGGTGGAAAGCAACAAAACTGCCGGCGGACCATCCAAGCAGTGGGTGCAGGCTTATCATGATTCTACATGGGCTATCATGAAAGTGCATGCCAGCCTTCAGGAAGAGCTGAGCAGATTCGGAAGACTGTCTTCTATCTGCAATACTCCTAACGACTGGAATTTCAGCCACTGTGGACCGGAGTGGAACTACAAGATGGCTGCTTATGCGGCAGGAATGGGAGATTTCGGTCCGGCAGGATGTATCATGACCTCTGCAGGCCCTGCAGGAAGATTCGGTGCTATCCTTACGGATGTAAATCTGGTGCCTGACAGGGACTTTGGCTTTGCCAATACTGAATCCAGGGGCGGCACTCCGGAGATGTACGAAGAATTTAAAAAGTATATGAAAGATGCCTGCTATGAGGCGGAATGCAGTGATGAGATGATCGCTGCCTGCCCGGGCGGAGCGATTTCAAAGGAAGGTATCGACAGAAAAGCATGCCAGGAATACTGCAAAACTATTTTCAAGCATGTACCGACGCCGGACCTGTGCGGAAAGTGCTATTTCTGCAAATAATGTAAATCTAACAGGGAGGACATCAGGATCCTCCCTTTAATGAAATATGAAAGAAGGTATAATCAATGTTAGAACTGGAGCAGATCAGATACGAACTGCCTGACTTGCAGAGCAAGCTCGAAGAGGCAGGTGAGTCCCTTTGACCTTGCGGGTCTGAAGGGAAAATTAAAAGATTTTGACGAACATTCACATCAGCCGGGCTTCTGGGATGACCATGAAAATGCACAGAAGGTCATGAAAGAAAAGAAGTCTGTTGAAAACAAAATTGAAGAATACGAGACTTTAGCAACAGCGATCGAAGATATTGAGGTCATGATGGAACTGGCAGAGGAAGAGGGCGACGAGTCCATGATCCCCGAGATACAGGAGGCCTATGACAAGGCGTGTGAAGATGTGGAAACACTGCGTCTGAAGACACTGCTGACAGGGGAGTATGATGCTAACAGTGCGATGGTTTCATTCCACGGAGGTTCCGGCGGAACAGAATCCAAGGACTGGGCGGAGATGCTTTTCCGTATGTACGTGCGCTGGGCTGAGCGTAAAGGATATAAGGTAAAGATACTGGACTATCAGGAAGCAGCAGAGGCAGGCATTAACAGTGCCACTATTTTCGTAGAGGGTGAGAATGCCTACGGCTATCTTAAAAATGAGAGAGGCGTGCACCGTCTCGTGAGAATTTCACCGTTTGACTCTGCAGGAAGACGTCACACGTCATTTGCTTCTGTGGATGTCAGCCCGGATATCGATGCAGATATGACCGTAGAGATCGATCCGGAAGATATCCGTGTAGATACTTACCGTTCATCCGGAGCAGGCGGACAGCATGTAAATACAACTGACTCTGCGATCCGAATCACACATATTCCTACGAATATCGTGGTTTCATGCCAGAATGAACGTTCCCAGCATCAGAACCGTGATATGGCTATGAAAATGCTGATGTCCAAACTGGTTGAACTGAAAGAGCAGGAACATAAAGATAATCTGAAAGAACTGCAGGGCGATTACAGCCAGATCACATGGGGCAGCCAGATCAGGTCCTATGTATTCCATCCGTACACAATGGTAAAAGACCACCGAACAAATGCAGAGGTCGGTAATGTGGAAGCAGTAATGGACGGCGATATCGATTACTTTATCAACGAAAAACTGAAACAGAGAGATTAACAGGCATGCGCGGCCGGGGCCGCCGCATTCCGTCAGAAAGGTAAATACACCGATGAATATAATTGAAACACTTGCTGCTGAGTTCCATGTGAAGGTTTCTCAGGTGGAAAATACAGTGGCGCTGATCGATGACGGCAATACTGTCCCGTTCATCGCAAGATACAGAAAAGAAGCGACAGGCGGGCTTTCCGATGAGGTCCTCCGTGATATGGATGACAGACTTACTTACCTGCGTAATCTGGAAGCAAGAAAAGAAGAGGTCATCCGTCTCATCGACGAACAGGGTAAACTCGATGATGAACTGAAGGCTAAAATCATGGAAGCAGAGGTTCTTCAGAGAGTAGAAGACCTGTATAAACCGTTCAAGCAGAAAAAGGCA
>JAGBGL010000096.1 GCA_017936025.1 Bacillota bacterium
AAGGATGTTGTTGCCGAGTTTGATTATTCTCAGGCGACAATTTCCCAACATCTGAAAAAGCTGGTCGAGTCCGGCCTTATCCAGGTAAAGAAAAAAGAAAAGTTTTCTTATTATTATGCGAACATGGGTGCACTGGCAATGTATCTGTCAGCAACAAGAAAATTCGGACAGATTTAAAACGAAGAAAAGCGGACGCTACAGCGTCCGCTTATTTTTTATCCGTTATATTTATCGCCCAGCATATCTCTGAGTCTCTGTTTCTGTTCTTCCCTCGGCATCTCGTATCCGTACTGGTGGAAGTCCAGGCAGTCTGCGTCTTTCACGATTTCTTCCAGCGGGCTTCCCACCTCACTTTTTTTACTGTGATTCTTTACAGCGATCCCGATCTGCTGTACTTCATCTTCTGCAAACAGCCCTGTTCTTCTCAGGAACTCCATAGCCGGCCCATAACCCACTTCCGCATGATCTGTCTGCTTGCCTGTAATGATGCGTCCGTAGTCGTGCAGTGCACATGCCGCTGCCGCCAGCTCAGGATCCACTCCTCGCTTTTCCCCCATCAGATATCCTATCCTCGCACAGCTTGCTATGTGCAGTCTTTCAAAATTCGTCGGATAATCCTTTTCCTCTTCGGGAATGATGTTTTCAAATTTATCGATTTCACCCAGCAGGGCAAACAGCATTTTTTCTATCCTTCTCATTTGTCTCTCCTATTTATGATATGGTTCGCCTTTGATAATGCGGTAACTGCGGTATATCTGCTCCAGCAGTATGACCCTCATCAGCTGATGCGGGAAGGTCATCTTTGAGAAACTCAGGGCATAGTTGGATCTCTTCAGAACTTCTTTTCCAAGCCCGATTGATCCCCCTATCACAAAAGCAATGTCGCTCTTGCCCTGTACTCCCAGTTTTTCTATCGTGGAAGCCAGTTCTTCCGAGCTGAGCATTTTGCCCCCGATTTCCAGAGTGATGACATACATATCATCTTTGATGTGCTTCATTATGCGTTCAGCCTCTTTGTCGCGAATCGCTTCCTCTACCACTTCGCTGGCATTGTCAGGAGTCTTCTCATCGGCGACTTCTATGATGTCCAGCTTGCAGTATTTAGTCAGGCGTTTGCTGTATTCGGCAATTGCATCTTTCAGATATTTTTCTTTGATTTTTCCTACTGTTATAATTGTTATTTTCATTATTATACCTCGTAGATCCTGCTGACTGTGTCGCGGCGGATCACTTCCATCTGAAGCTGATTACCTATGTATATATCTTCTTCGTGCAGGATATTCGTTATTGTCATTCTAGCCAGTTCCGGCTCGTTGTTCTGCTGACTGAGATGTCCCAGAAGGATTCGGCGTGCTTTATCTTTTGCTCCCATCAGTTTGCAGATACATTTTGCAGCTGTCACATTAGACAGGTGTCCGAACTCACCTAGAATACGGCGCTTTGTCTTGTAAGGATAGCTGCACATCTGCAGAACTTCCACCTCGTGATTGGCCTCCAGCACAAGAAGGTCTGCATCAACAATTTCCTCAAAAATTTCTTTTGTGATGCATCCAGAGTCTGTAACGATACTCAGCTGTCTGCCATCTGCGTAGAAAGAGTACCCCACAGGATCCGCTGCATCATGGGACAGAGGAAAAGTCTTGACCGTTATGTCTCCGATCTTAAATTCGTCCCCGGTATTGAAGTATTCCTTTTTTTCTTCTGCAACCTTTTTATTAATGTTCGACCAGGTCGCCTCGTTCGCGTATGCCTTGGCATTGACTGCTTTTTTCGTTACAACAGGCAGGCTCTGCACATGGTCTATATGTTCGTGAGTTACAAGAACCGCCTTCACATTTTCAAGCGGAGTGTCCGTGTACTCAAGTCCTTCAAATATTCTTTTTCCGCTGATTCCCACATCTACAAGAATGGCCGTTTCGCCGCATCGCACCAGATAGCAGTTGCCGCTGCTGCCGCTGGCCAGGGAACAAAAATTCAATGGCATAGTTGTCCTCATTTCTTCAAAAGTATTACACTTTAGAATACATTATTTTGAGGACTGCGTCAAACAGTGGCTTGCATCCCGGATCCATATGTTTTGGGTTTGTGAATGTGCTGTAACCATTACCAGTGGTTTGTTTTAAAGTTTACCGAAGTGCGTAATCCAGCCCCTATATTTGAGGAAAAGATTACTGTCCGGTCACCAAATTCGATGTCGTGAGCTTTGGTTGCCGGAATTGGTAACCACCAGTTGCTTCCGCTATAAATGGTCACGCACATCTCCCATCATTTAAAATACGGCAGAATATAATTCTCTATAATATGGTAGATAAATGCGCTGTCGCAGCCGCCATCAAGATCATCCTGTGTGAGTATGAGATTTTTTCCTATCACAAACCCGCCCTGCTGGTAAGCATTTAATTTTCGGGCTGTATCTTCACAGTATCCCAATTTTGACAGCAGCCCCAATTGTTCCCATATGATTTTTCTGCCGTCCGGCAATCGTATTGTAAAGTCCGGATAGAAATACTCTCCCGATCCGTCAGGATGATAGAACTTTTCTTCATACCGGAACGGAATGCCATAATGCCACAGAGCATTCGCAACCAACGCCTCTGATTTGGACCTTACCATGATACCGCATGCAGTGCCGTGAATATGTGCCTTAGGGTCAAATGGTGCCTTTTCATAACCAGCTTCCAAAGAGTTCTCTTTCCGAAGCACCTCCCTGCATTTCTCCGGAAGCAAATCCACAGTAAGCGGACAATATGCAGAAAGAACCTTCTCCATAGCAGATATATTCGTTTCATATATTTTTCTCAATTTTTTGTTTGCAGCTTTTATCGACAGCCTCTTTATCAGTTTCACATCCCCCGTGATGTTTTTATGTCTGGTTTTCCACCCCTCTTTCGTCTTTCTTTTAACCACCTGATAATATAACGCATGATTCTTCATCGGCCTCACAAACAAATACCCTGCTGGAGGATACCGGTCATCATCCATGCATTTTTCCAGAAGCTTCTTCTGATAGCCCAATTCATTGTTCAGTGATTCATAAAACGAATCCATGTACATATCCCCTCACCCCTTTTTAATTGTAAATATATGGTAATTATACGCAACCCTGTCGTTTTGTCAACCATATTTTGGAAATTCACAGTATTTCTTTGCGCCGTTACCAATCTTTTGTATTTTTGTAATGGTTACGTAATTGCGTAACCACCGCCCAGCAAACGTCATTTGGTTACGGGATCCTCTTCTACCGGTAACCAAATGCACGTCAAAACAATTTGGTTGCTGAAACTGGTAACCAATACCTTGCCGCGGCCTATTTGGTTACGCGCAGCAGCAGAAACACGCGCAGCAGCAGAAACACGCGCAGCAGCAGAAACACGTGCAGCAGCAAAGGCATCTCAAACAACTAATGCGCATCAAACACGAATAATTTGTGGTATAATACCCCCAGAGGAGGGAAACCCCATGAAATCAAAAGTAGCAATCATAGAATGTAAAACTTACGATCAGGCAGAGGTGAGACAGGCTGTCCTAAAAGCGGTCGAGCTGCTTGGCGGTTGGCAGGCTTTCGTGCAGCCCAGTGAAGAAATCATTTTGAAACCTAATCTGCTGACAAAATGCGCGCCTGAAAAAGCATGTACAACACATCCTGCAGTTTTCAGGGCAGTGGGACAGCTGATGCAGGAAGCGGGATACCGTAATCTGAAATTCGGCGACTCTCCGGGTCCGAGTCTTGCCGGGGTTGCTGCTGTGGCAGACGGATGCGGCATCCTGAAGGAAGCACAGGAATTAAATATTCCTCTGGCAGACTTCGAACACGGAAGCAAAGTTGAATTCCCGGAAGGCCGTACTGCAAAAGAATTCATTATCTGCGATGGAGTACTGAAGGCAGATGCTATTATTAATATATGTAAAATGAAAACTCATCAGCTGGAGAGAATAACAGGGGCAGTGAAAAACACCTTCGGATGCGTGCATGGTGTCAACAAAGGTGCTGCTCATGCAGTATACCCGAATGCAGATGTTTTCGGCCAGATGATAGGCGATCTGAATGCCTTTATCAAACCAAGACTTCATATAATGGATGGTATAGTTGCGATGGAAGGAAACGGACCTCAGTCAGGCGATCCGGTAGCAATGAATGTTATTCTGGCTTCCAGTGACCCTGTAGCAATTGATAGCATCTTCTGCAGACTTGTTCATCTTGAACCGGCTCTGGTAGCGACAAATGTTCACGGACAGAACAGCGGTGCAGGCACGATGAGCGAAATAGAAATCATTACAGAAGACGGCATTATGACTATATCTGAGGCTGTGGCAATGTGGGGCAATCCGGAGTTCAAGGTCGAAAGACAGAAAGAATATAAAGGCCGGATCAATATGATAAAATTCATACAGCCTCTTCTGGATAAAAAGCCGTACGTTATAAAGGATAAATGCGTCAGCTGCGGTATATGCATAGAAGCATGTCCTCTGGACCCGAAGGCGATCTTTTTCAAAAACGGCAAGCCGGCATATAACCACAGAAAATGCATCAAATGCTATTGCTGTCAGGAAATGTGTCCGAAAAAAGCCATTGATGTGAAGACAACAAAGCTGGCAAATCTGCTGAACCGGCAGTGGAAAATTTAATAACAAAAATCAGACATGGCACATACTCTGAAATGAAGGAGGATGTGCCATGATTTATTTAGATAATGCAGCAACGTCCTTTCCTAAACCGAAAGGCATGATAGAAAAAATGTCTGACCATCAGCTGGCCTGGTGCGGGAATCCCGGCCGGGCGGGACACATGCTTTCGCGGAAAACAGCAGAAGCCGTCCGCAGCAGCAGAAATATCCTGGCAGACTTTTTCGATATAGATGACCCTGCGCGGATCATTTTCACAAAGAACGCGACAGAAGCCCTGAATCTGGCGATCCTGGGGACTGTAAAAGAAGGCGATCATATTATAACGACTTCAATGGAACACAATTCAGTACTGAGACCGTTGATTGCTTCCGGGGCAGAATATACTATTATTTCCTGCAGACAGGATGGTTCGCTGGATCCGGCAGACGTCGAAAAAGCGATACGTAAAAATACAGGCCTTATTGTATGCACACATGCTTCCAATGTGACAGGCACAATAATGCCGGTACACCGTCTGGCAGATATCTGCAGAAAAAAAGGCATCCGCATACTGGTGGATGCTTCCCAGAGCGCAGGGCATCTGCCGCTGAGCGCAGATGATTTTGATATGGTCGCAATGCCCGGGCACAAAGGGCTCCTCGGTCCTATGGGAACAGGTCTTCTGATCGTTAAAGAAAAAAAGGCTCTGCAGCCGCTGATGTATGGCGGCACAGGAACTCTGTCAAAGATGCTTGAGCCGCCGGTGGAGTTTCCGGAAAGTTTTGAGGCCGGGACTGTGAATGCACCGGGCATCATCGGGCTTGGCCATGCGGCGGGGTGGATCATGAATCGCGGCATAGAACAGATCTACGAGTACCAGATGGGACTGATCCGCATGTTCGACGAACAGCTGCGCAATATGCCGCAGGTGGAAGTCTATGGCCCTTCAGTATACCGCAGCAAAGTCGGTATCACAGCTTTCAATGTAAGGGGCCGCAGCAGCGAAGAGGTGGCATCGCTTTTAAACGATGAGTTTGGGATTGCAGTGCGTGCGGGCTTCCACTGCGCGGGAATTGCGCACAAAACAATAGGCACCTGGGATACAGGTGCCGTAAGAGTCAGTCCCGGGGTTTTCACGACCCGCAGTCAGATGCAGTATGCCGCCGATGTCATCTGGCGCATTGCGAAAACCGCTAGCGGAGTTCGTCCATCGCGATATTTGCCAGTTCATCCGCGCGGTTGTTCATTTCGGTAACGTATTTAAAGTCTTCAAATGAGTAGCTGCCGCCGTTCCATTCAAGGAACTTTTCGTATAGCTTATCAAAATCTGCAGCCTTGCTGTTCAAGTTGACATGACCCTTCACGCGGAAGAATTCGATTCTGTGATGGTCAAGAAACGGCAGCAGGGCTTCCCATAGATCCCGGTTTTCGACCGGTTTTTTCTGCGCATTTTTCCATCCGTTCTTCTGCCAGTTCACATACCATTTTTTGCGGAAGCAATCCATCAGATACGAACTGTCCGAATAAACATGTATCACCTGATCAGGCTTTTTCACTGCCTGCAGGGCCTGCAGAAGTGCTGTCATTTCCATGCGGTTGTTGGTAGTGTTGAGTTCGCCGCCGTAAAGCTCCTTGCGGTGTCCCGCAAATTCAAGGATAGCACCCCAGCCGCCGATGTTTTCGTCGTTCTGATTGCCGGAGCATCCTCCATCTGTATATATTCTTAAAATTTTATCATTTTTCATATTATTACCTCTCTCGGGTTATTATACGACAGTTTCCCTGCTCCTGCAACGACCGTGTTTCGACACAGGCGGCTCCGCCCGCGTTACCAACAGCTCTTTTGTGGCGCATTGGTTACCGTTTCACGTAACCATACACAGAAAATTCGTGTTTGGCTACCGGAAGCACTTGACCCGGTAACCATTTTCGCTGGCGGTTCTGTTGGTTACTGTTTTCAGCAATCATTTCCTCTAACGCTTTATTTGGTAACGGTGCACGTAACGATACACGTAGCGGTACACGTAACGGTGCGCGGTGCGCGTTACGCCCGCACAGAAGCAGTACGCTACACAAAGCGAATTTGTTTCAAAAAATAAAAAACAAGCTTCTGCACTTGTTGACGGCACCCAAAAACAGGAGTAAAATAACTGTATGCGGTGCATAAAAATGCACACACAAAACCACAAAACTCATTAAGCAAAGGAGCGATAATATGAAATATAATTTTTCTATCACAAAAACTTCAAATCCCAAGACTAAGCCTGATCCTGATACGCTGAGATTCGGTACAGAGTTCACTGATCACATGTTTATCATGGACTACGAAGAGGGCAAAGGCTGGATCGACGGCAGAATCGTGCCTTACGGACCGCTGGTGCTGGATCCTGCTGCCGTAGTATTCCACTATGCACAGGAAATGTTCGAAGGATTAAAAGCATACAAAACAAAAGAAGGTAAGGTTCAGCTGTTCAGACCTGACATGAATGCAAAGAGAACTAACCGTACTAACGACAGACTGTGCATTCCTCAGATGGATGAAGATCTGTATGTGGAAGCAATCAAAGCGCTGGTATCCGTTGACGCTGACTGGATCCCAGAAAAAGAAGGAACTTCCCTTTACATCAGACCATTCATCATCGCTGATGAACCATTCCTGGGAGTAAGACGAGCTAACCACTACAAATTCATCATCATCCTGAGCCCTGTAGGACCATACTACGTTGGCGGACTGACTCCTACAAAGATCTATGTAGAAGACAAGTATGTACGTGCAACTGCCGGCGGTACAGGCGAAGCTAAATGCGGCGGTAACTATGCAGCTTCCCTGAAAGCACAGGAAGAAGCTCATGAAAAAGGATACGAACAGATCCTGTGGCTGGACGGCGTTGAAAGAAAATACGTTGAAGAAATCGGTACTTCCAATGCATTCTTCGTAATCGATAACGAAGTAATCACTGCACCTCTGGGCGGAACTATCCTGCCTGGTATCACAAGAGATTCTGTTATCCAGATCCTGAAACAGAAGGGCTACAAAGTTACAGAAAGAAAACTGGCTATCGACGAAGTTGTAGAAGCATATAAAGCAGGTAAATTCCAGGAAATGTTCGCTTCCGGAACAGCCGCTGTAATCTCTCCTGTAGGCGAGCTGTCTTACATGGGTGAAAAAATGATCAT
>JAGBGL010000097.1 GCA_017936025.1 Bacillota bacterium
ACCTGTTTCAGCAATGATTCTGTTGATTGTTTTGCCTCCAGGTCCGATAACGGTTCTGATTTTGTCAGGGTCGATCTGCATGGAGATGATTCTAGGAGCATATGGAGACATTTCTTCTCTTGGTGCTGCGATTTCATCCAGCATTTCTCCCATGATGTGCATTCTGCCGTCGTGAGCCTGTTTCAGAGCATCCTGCAGAACTTTTTTGGACAGTCCGTGAACTTTGATATCCATCTGGATAGCAGTTACACCCTTAGCTGTACCTGCAACCTTGAAGTCCATGTCGCCCAGGAAGTCTTCCATACCCTGGATATCGGACAGGATCGCCATCTTGGAAGTTCCGTCTTCTTCAACTCTTTCGATCAGACCCATAGCGATACCGGCTACAGGAGCTTTGATAGGTACACCTGCATCCATCAGTGCCAGACAGGATCCGCATACAGAAGCCTGGGAAGTGGAACCGTTGGAAGATAATACTTCGGATACCACACGGATTGCATATGGGAATTCTTCTACGCTTGGCAGTACAGGGATCAGGGCTCTTTCAGCCAGAGCACCGTGTCCGATTTCTCTTCTGCCAGGGCTTCTCATAGGTCTTGCTTCCCCTACGGAGTAAGGTGGGAAGTTATAGTGGTGCATGTATCTCTTTTCAGTCTGTTCTGTGATTCCGTCGATTGTCTGAGCATCGCCCATAGCGCCCAGTGTTGCTACGGATAATACCTGAGTCTGTCCTCTCTTGAACAGTCCTGTACCATGTGTTCTTGGCAGGATTCCAGTGTCACACCAGATAGGTCTGATTTCGTCCAGCTTTCTGTTGTCTGGACGGATACCTTCATCCAGGATCATGCTTCTAACCTGTTCTTTTGTGATGTTGTATAATACGCTGTCAACGTCTTTGCCGTTTTCAGGATAGATTTCTGCAAAATGTTCTTTTGCTTCTGCTTCAACAGCATCCATGTTATCCAGTCTTTCCATTTTGTCGTAAGTCTGGATTGCAGCTCTCATCTTGTCAACTGCGTATGCTCTTACTGCTGTATCGATTTCTTCAGGTACTGTATACAGGTTCAGTTCCTTTTTAGGTTTACCGATTTCAGCAACGATTTCGTCAATGAATTCAACGATTTTCTTGATTTCTTCATGTGCGAACATGATAGCATCAAGGATTTCGTCTTCAGGAACTTCGTTTGCTCCTGCTTCTACCATCATGATAGCATCTTTTGTACCGGATACAACCAGGTGCATATCGCTGACTTCTCTCTGTGCCAGGGATGGGTTTACGATCAGCTGTCCGTCAACTCTTCCGATCAGAACGGAGCCTGTAGGGCCGTCCCATGGGATATCGGAAATAGCCAGTGCTACGGAAGAACCGATCATTGCTGCGATTTCGGATGGTGCATCGTGGTCAACGCACATTACAGTCGCAACAACCTGTACGTCATTATAGAATCCTTTAGGGAACAGCGGTCTTAAAGGTCTGTCCATCAGTCTGGAGTTTAAGATTGCTTTCTCGCTAGGTCTTCCTTCTCTCTTGATAAATCCGCCCGGAATCTTACCTGCTGCGTACATTTTTTCTTCATAGTCGCAGGACAGTGGGAAAAAGTCGATGTCAGGTCTAGGTTCTTTGGACATTACTGCAGTTACGTTTACTACTGTGTCGCCGTAACGTACCATAACCTGGCCGTTTGCCATCTCACATACTTTTCCGATTTCCAGTTCTAATAATTTTCCGCCGATTGCAGTTTTGAATACTCTGTAATCTGTAAATTTCATTAACAACTACCTCCTGTTAATTTTTTCTTCTGTTCTTCTTACTTCTTTTTAAAGTGTCAATATACAAAACAAAGCGGGGAAAAAATTTTCTCCCGCTTTTGTTTGTTTCATAATTATTTTCTCAGTCCTAAACGAGCGATCAGGTTTCTGTATCTTTCCAGATCTTTTTCTTTCAGGTAAGCCAGCATGTTTCTTCTCTGTCCAACCATTTTCAGCAGACCTCTTCTGGAGTGGTGGTCTTTTGCGTGAACTTTCAGGTGTTCATTCAGGTCGTTGATTCTGTAAGTCAGAAGAGCAACCTGTACTTCTGGGGAACCTGTGTCGCCTTCGGATAACTGATATTCTTTGATAATTTCTGCTTTTTTAGCTGCTGTAATCATTTTTATTTTCTCCTTTTCTTTTCATACACCTTCAGCTGGGGTCACGCCGGAGTGCCGTAGACCTAAGCCAAGGTAAAATTACATACTCCAGTATAATACCATAAGCAGCCTGCCATTGCAAGCATTTTAAGGTATTTTTTATATCTCGCCGGAATGCTGACGGTGATAAGCCTTTGCCTTGATGCAATCATCTGTGATCTGCTTGGAAAGAGCTTCCACACTGTCAAATTTGCGCTCATCACGCGTCTTTTCGATAAACTCTACTCTGATTTCTTTTCCGTAAAGTTCTTTGTTAAAATCGAAGATATGAGTTTCAACATTCTTAGTGTATTCACCGATAGTAGGTTTAACTCCTACGTTTGTTATACTTGGATAACGCACGCCATTGTATGTGCAGAATGTTGTGTATACTCCATTCGGAGGAGTTACCATATCCTCATCGATCATGATATTGGAAGTCGGGAATCCGATAGTCCTTCCCAGCTTATTACCGACAACGACTTCTCCGCCGATAGAATAAGGTCTTCCCATATATTTACGGATATCATTCATTTTTCCTTCTTCGATCAGACCGCGGATGAATGTACTGCTTACCACATTACCGTCAATAGTGATCGGCTCCTGGATATGGATACCGAATCCTTTTTTCAGGCCTTCTCTCATCAGCATTTCAGGGTCTCCCTGTGCCTTGAATCCGAAGTGGTAATTGAATCCGCAGTAAGCTTCTCTCATCCTGAATTTCTCAATCAGGAGTTTATCGATAAAGTCTTCAGGAGACATCGTTCTGATTTCATCTGTATACGGAATGTTGAACAGATAGTCAACTCCCAGACTTTCGATGATCTTCGCTTTTTCTTCCGGATATAATATATTTTTTACGACAGTTTCACCTGCCAGAACATTTTTGGGATGATTGGCAAATGTGAAAACTGCACTCTTGAAACCGCCCGCTTCTGCACTCTTTACCATTCTGGAAATGATAGTCTGGTGTCCTTTGTGCACACCGTCAAAATTACCGAGAGCAACGACAGTCTCTTCTATATCTCTGATTTCATCCAGTGAGTTAAAAATAATCATTTTTTATCCTCTGTAAAACACTTTATCTGCTACTAATTTCTTATATTTGGTGCTGAAAAAAGCAACACCCAGGAATACATTTTCCTGTCCTTCCATTGTGCCATACATGTTATAAGCAGCACGGAATTCTTCTCTAACAGGAATATGCGGTTCCTCATCCTTATAATAAGGTTCTTTTTCAACTTTTACATCCTGCAGACGGATATGATGTCCGTTGCAGAAGTCTCTGGACTGTTTTGCATCCAGGACCGCTTTTCCGAAATACATCAGCGGGAAGTCCGGCTCCAGAATCAGTTTTTTTACTTCCTCA
Source organism: Bacillota bacterium (assembly GCA_017936025.1). Taxonomy (GTDB): domain Bacteria; phylum Bacillota; class Clostridia; order Peptostreptococcales; family Anaerovoracaceae; genus RGIG9096. The sequence goes on from JAGBGL010000097.1 coordinate 3,538, forward strand.
GGATCCATGTCTCTCAGCTGACGG